>CAZPEK010000244.1:0-6097 GCA_964585555.1 uncultured Leptospirales bacterium
GCAACAGAGTGATAAAAAACAGAAAAGGTATCATGTACACCGGAAATAAAAAGAGAGCCCCAAAGGGGGTCCCGATAAGGATACCGAAGATTATGACAACCATTCCGATGATGGCTCCATTGAAGAGATTAGTGCCGTAGGTCAGAAGACTGAGAACACATATCATTGACATGCCTGAAAAGAGAAAGGTGAAATGTAATCCCTTCACCAGTAAAAAGTTTTCCCGCGCCTCGCTGTATAAAACAGCAAGATACCCTAAACCGATAAGTATCGGGATTCCCCTGATGGCGATAATGATGGTTGCAAGCTTTAACACTACCAGATCCTGGTAAAGGAGAAAACCGAGGGCGGGAACAGAAAAAAATGCTATAACTTTCCCATAACGCTGAACCAGCAGGTTCTGGTGAGTTTTATACTGCATTGTAATATGGTGCTGGTCTTTTATCTTCATAATATACGAGGAATTGTAGTTGCAATCTTTACTCTTTATAATATATCCTAATTCATTATAGAAAAGAAATATTTTGTGTCAATTTTAAATAAGTGCATTAAGGATTGATTTATGAAATTATTATCAATGGTTCTATTTGCAGTTTTTATTACCTTTTCCTGTACAGCTTCTGGCGCTAAAAAAGAAACATCTAAAAATCCCTGTGTTTCCGGTAATTGTATTACTGGAAAGGGCGTATACCTTTCAGCCAGTGGTACCCGTTATGAAGGTGATTTTGTCGAAGGTTATCCCGAGGGAACAGGGGTTCTGACCACGAGCCGGGGAAGTATCTACCGGGGATACTTTAAAAAAGGCACTTTCCATGGGGATGGGACTTATCTGCAAAAAGACGGTACTCGCTATGAGGGTACTTTTCGTGAGGGGAAATACCATGGCAGGGGCACAGTGCAGTATGCCGACGGTACCATCTATACCGGACAATGGGCAAATGATAAACCAGAAGGGAAAGGAAAACTCACAACAGCCAGGGGTGATGTATATACCGGCAGCTTTAAAGAAGGCAAAATCCATGGATACGGTGTGCTTGGAGAGTCAAACGGTGACCGGTATGAAGGGTCATGGAAAAATCATATGAAAGACGGCCGTGGGCGATATAGATTCGCTAACGGTGAAGTCTGGAATGGCTGGTTTAAAGAAAATAAATTTCTTGGTAAAAAGAAATAACCCTATTCGCTTTCCTGCAGAAGGGTTACTTCCCCTTTCATAAGAAGCACCTTTCCGTAGTACCTTAAGAGAACCGAAACCTGGTGGATAACCAGGATGACTGGCAGGGGCATGTCAGTGCCGGGGAGCCCGGAGAGCAGCACGATGCCTGAGAGATAAAGCAGGTAGATGATAAAAAGCACCAAAGTCATTAACTTCCTTTCCCAGAGGGTTCTGAGTCCTTTTTTAAGCGAAGCCGTGACACCGGAGTCTTGATGTGTAAGGTAGACCCGCGCGTAGTCAAAGGATGACTTCCCCACAATCCAGAAAAAAACAGCACAGGGAACCCAGAGTAACACAAATAATATAAAGAGACTTTCTGATGGAGAATTTTTCTGGGCTGTGTAGTGAAGCTTAAAGAGAAATCCTGGAAGAGCCCCAAGAATTATCCAGAGGGGGATGAATGCCACGGCGAGGCGTACCATTGAACCGAAAAAGCGGGATGATCTTTTAATGAAATCAACGGGTTTAAAGGGAACCTTGTCTGTCAGTGTGCTGTAGATGCCGCCGGTTAAAAAGAGCGAAAGGGCGAGAAGCAGGAGTACAAGAAGCAGTATAATAAACTTCACGAGAACATCTGCGCCCGGATAGTTAACCGATAAATCCTGAAGAAGAGTAGGGAGCCAGACATGATAGCCGCCGCCTGCTTTCGCGGCTCCTGCAAGGGTGCCGTGAAACCATACGTAGAGGATAAGGATAATCAAAAAATCTACTGCCAGAAAATTGAGCCAGGCAAAGAGAGCCATGAACAGCTCCCTGGTTCCTGTTGGCTTATAGAGTTTAAATATTTTTTTCATCGGCCGCTCCTTTTAAAATACCAGGAAACTGATTATGGTTTGCATGAAAGTTCCGATGGCAGAGGTGAAGTCACCAAAATTGGAATACTCATTTTCATCACAAATGCTGTTATTGATAAAGTTTATGTCCAGGGGAATCCTGTATTCCGGATCAAGAATTGCCCTGACAGCCCGTTCCTTTGAATAAAAGGTGAAACGTTTCCATGAACCGGGATCTGTCCATTTTAACATTCTTTTCGAGCCATCGGTAAAAACAATTTTAAGGTCTACGGGGAACCATGCGGACCCCCGGGTCACGACGATTTCATTGAGAAATCTACCAGCTTTAGAATTGACTTCTGTTGATTCGAGACTGTGGACCCGCTGATCGAGGGGCAGGTTATTTTTTATAAACTGGTCAAAGGCCCAGGAATAGTCAGTCCGCATATACTGGTTGAAATCCTTGATGAAGTCTTCTCCCGTGGGATGCTTGTATTTCCATTTTTGGGCAAAGTACCTGAAAAAGCCGTAAAGTCTTTTCTCTCCGGTGAGACTCTTCAGGCTCAGAAAGAGCAGGGCTGTTTTTGCGTAGACATTTCCCCGATAGGTGTTGTATTCCATAAATTCCCATGAGGGGGTCGCGGCTGAATCGACATGAGCCATGGATGAGTAGGCCCCCCGGCGTTCCTGCCAGTCATGAAGGTTCAGGGGCGCAAGCTGTATGAAACTCGCCTCCCCCTTATGGTATGCCTCCATGATTTCCATTTCAAAAAAAGTATTGATGCCTTCGTCGAGCCACGCTTCTCTTGTTTCATCCGTACCGATGATGCCGTACCAGTACTGGTGACCGAATTCGTGAATAGTTATCTTCTCCACCAGGCGGTAAAAGTCCGGGATGAAGGGGACATGGCCCGTGGTAATCAGCCCCGGATACTCCATACCCCATGAGTGCATTCCCTTTAAAGGGGCATCAACCAGGGTGATTTTTTTATAGGGGTAAGGAAGTATATGCCGTGCATAGAAGTTCATCGCAAATAGAAGTGATTCTTTGTTTCTTTTCAGGGCATTCGCGTGCCGTGGTGCGTAAAGAATTTCCATGACTGTTTTTTCTTTTTTCCCCCGAAGGGAAACCTTTGAAATATCTCTTTTAAATTTTGGCCACGCGGTCCAGGCAAAGTCATGAATGTTCTCTTCTGTGTAAATTCGCGTAACGGTCCCATCGCTGTTTTCAAGTTTTTTTTCAAGGTTTCCTGTAGCGCCGATTACATAACCGGAAGGGACCGTCAGGCTGACTCGGAAATCTCCGTAATCAGCAAAATATTCAGCGTTGTAGTGGTACTGGTGGCAGTGCCAGGTACCGTCCTTCATAAAGACTCCAGGCTTGGGAAACCATTGGGCGATAAAATAATACTCATCTTTTACGCCGGTACGTGAAATAATATCAGGAAGCTTTACGGTAAAATCGATGGCAATCTCTATTTCTCCTCCCGGGGCTATTGGCCGGGGAAGTTCTATTTCCATCACAGTTTTGTCTTTTGATTTTTTGTTGTCGGGAGTCGGGAATGTTATTCTTTTTGTTAAAACCGGTCCGTTTTTAATACGGAGAGACGAAATAGATATTCCCCCGAAGCGGGTTTCCTCCATTTTTTCCGGGGACTTTTTGTGCCAGCCGTCTTCCTTTAAAAATTCACTTTCTGGGCCCCTGAAGGCATTGTAATAGAGATGAAATCTCATGGTACGGGCGGCTTTTCTTTTTGTATTTTTCCAGCGTATGGTCTCTGAGGCGGTGATAATTTTTTTGCGGGTATTCAGTTCAGCGTTGATAGTATAGGAAACTGTCGATGTTTTTCGAGGCACGGCGGCCAGCATATCTCCAGGTAAGAGACAGCATGCAAGGAGTATCAATCCAGGGTATTTCATCTTCATGACCTTCTCCACGGTGAAATGATTACCCTGTTAAAACAGAAACAAATATTCTCTGCAAGTCTTTTTTAAAATTTTGGAGAAGGAAGTTTTGCTGTTTTCAGAGAGGCGCAAAAAACGTTTCCGCGCCTCTCTGCAGAAAATCAAATCCAGCCAAGGGGGATAAATACTGCTAGAGAAAGGATAATGACGGTTCCCATAATCGATACAAAACGAACCTGCTGTTTCGTCGTTGGAAGATCATAGACATGATATGCCACCATGAAAAAAGGAAGGTACCCGATTAAAAAGATAATCCAGGGGAAGTCAGGCTGCCACCACCAGTAATTCCATTTCAGGGCTCCAATAGCATTGAGTATAATTTCAACAATGACACAAAGCCATGCCATAAAGAAGGCCATTACATGACGGTTGTTCAATCGTCCAAAGAGTAATTTATCCTTATCCTCGTCCAGGGTTTTGGTACTGACAATACCCATTAAAAGAAACATAAAAATTATTTCAATGTTCCAGCCCATAAGGGGTTGCCAGGCTGTCGGGTACCCGCACATCCATACCGCTGAATAGCCGCCGGTAGCAGTGTGAAAAAGCCCGTTCCATATTTCATTAAAGGCATCCATAAAGAAGAAGGCAAGGGCGGCCATAACCCCTGACCAGTTTTTTTTTCTTATTTCGTCGCTGAAGGCATTTATTACAACGAGAAGAAAGGGAATAACATACCATTTGAATTGACTGTAGTCACGAAGTATTTTTTCAGATTCAAGGGTGCCCGGTGCTTTTCCGTTATAAGATGAAAAAACTGGAATCAACCAGACTCCCAGGTAGGTCAGGCCTATAATCGCCCAGATAATTCTTTTCTGTTTAAGACCAGTACTGCTGTTGCTTGTCATAAAAACCCCCTTAAAAATGAATAAATGAACAAAACAGTTATTAGTTCATTTAGTTGTTTATTGTACTGTTTGTCAATGAAAAAATAATCCATGCCTGTTTTTAAAATTTTAAAAGTATACAGGGTATTTCAGGAAATATTTATTTGCTTCGGAGCCAGCCATCTGATGGCAAAAACAGAAAGGGATTAAAGGGGAGCGAGAGGAGTATTAAGATACTTTTTATTAATGTTGTTTTCTGGAACAAGAAGGCCTTTAAGGATTATATCCAGTGCGGCGTTAAACATTTCTTCAACTGTTTTTCCTTCAAGCTTAACATAGGTTTTATGAACAAACATTATGTATACTGAATAGATAAAACCGGTAAGATGATCAACATCAACCTTCCTGAAGCGTTTTTCCTCTATTCCCTGCAGTATCATAGATTTTAATATGTTCATCGACTCAATGTTAATCTGATAGAATTGATCTTCCTCCGGGTAGAGGGGAAAGATAGCGGGATCGTTTATTACGATATTACGCATGTCTTCATCGCGGGAAAGGTATTCGTAGGCTTTGCAGCACCCGTCGATAAGCTTATCTACAATATCATCAGTTTCATTCAGGGAGTGAAGAACATTCTGTTGCCAGCGTTTGAGTCCATAGGCGACAGTTTTTTCGTAAAGGTCTCTTTTATCCCGAACATAGAGATAAAGATTGCCTTTGGTCATACCGAGTACTGTGGCAATATCTTCAACAGTAGTTTTTTTATATCCGAATTTAGCGAATATTTTCAATGAAGATTCAAATATCTGGAGGGTTTTTTCTTCACGGCTCATATCAGGGGACTTTCCGCCGGGTGGTCTGTTTTTTCCCTGGTCTTTTCTTCAGGCATTTCCGGTTTCAGGAGTGCGGAAAGGAGTATGTTTTTAAAGCTGATCAAGGTTTCTTCTATCGTCAGGTCATAATCAAGGAAGAAATCCGGGTTAAAAATATAATGGACCATCCCGGTGTAAAAACCTTCGATGAATTTCATGTTTATCTGTCGGAAATAATTCTGCTCAACACCTGCGCGTATAATCTCCAGAAACTGCTTGCTGATCCTGGTGCGGACAGTTTTGATTTTTTCTTCGATGGCGGGGTAAAAACGCTTCACATCTGTAAATACCCCGGAGGGTATATTCCAGATATATGATGTTATATTTTGGTTAAGATAATGAAAGGAGCTTATAATGATTGAGATGAATGTGAATAGAGCGTCAAGATGTGAGGAAGTGGTAGATATGGAGTTATACAATAGATTATTAGAGAAATACAAT
>CAZPEK010000245.1:0-6079 GCA_964585555.1 uncultured Leptospirales bacterium
ACCCAAAAACCACTAACATTTAACGCAATATTTTTAACTTTGAACCATGGATAAAAAAATAAAGCTTATTTGGGATTTTAGAGGCACGCAAGCGCATAAAATTGCCGAACATCATTGTATTCATTTAAAAGAATGAGAAAATCCTCATCGCGGGTCAGGTCATGACTTCCGAGACTGTCGCTGCTAATGAAAATAGTTTTCATAGTGGTTCCTGAATTTATTTGTATATGGCAAGCTATAAAACAAGGGTATAACTTCTTTGCTTTTTGTCCAGCATTTTAATAGGGGGAAAATTAAATATTTGTAAGGTTTTTTGGAAGGGGAAGAAAGAGCGGTCCCCCCGGGTAATGAAGCGATTTTCTATATTTGTGTATTTAATTTAAAGTATAAAGGGCAGGGGCAGTTTTTAGAATTGACTTTTTGCCTGCTCATGTTTAGATTGTCTGCAAAGCGCATGCGCGTGGTCAGAAATTTCTTCGCCACTATAAAACCAGAGTATAGATCTGCAGGTTTACATGAAAAAATACAGAGTAGCTGTTCCATTACTGTTGTTGATGATCCTTTTTTCAGGCATTTCTCTTGAAGCCTATAAATTTGATTTTGTTACAGTCAGTGATATCGTCACTAAAATCAAGAAACGCTTTGGAGAGCTTGAGACATACCAGGCCTCCTTTACCATAGTAAGTGAAAAGCTTGGGAAAAAAAAGACCCAGAGGGGCGTCATAAAGTACAAGGCTTCAAATCGCCTTTTGCTTCAGTTTTATTCTCCCCAGGGACAGAAGATTGTTTCAAACGGTAAAATGATGTGGATTTATATTCCCTCCATGAACGTGGTTGCCGAACAGGATCTGAAAGGAGACGGGGGTATTTTCTCAACCGGTACCAAAACCGGTCTCAAGCGCCTCTTTTCAAAATATCACTACCGCTTTGCCGGTAAAGAGCAGCCTGAGGTACAGAAAAACGGCCCCAAGATGTACACACTTTATCTGAAACAGAAGGAGAGCCGAAGCGGCTATCGAACACTCCGTCTCTGGGTCTCTGAAGATTTCATGATACGGAAGGCGAAGGGAGAGACCTCTTCGGGTAAAAAAATTGAAATTACATTTTCAGACATTAAGACAAATATAAATTTACCTAACGGCCTGTTTAAATTTGACGTTCCCGCCCGGGCACGGGTAATTAAAAACCCAATGATATCAGAGGAATAACAGTGGAAAGTATTGGAGAAAAGCTTCGCTCTGCACGCGAAGCAAAGAAGATTACAGTCAGGGATGTTGTCAAGGATACAAATATATCCCCTACATATATAGAAGCCCTTGAAGAAGAGGATTTCGACAAGTTCCCCAGTGAAACATACCTGATCGGTTTTCTCCGATCTTATGCTGAATACCTGAAGCTTGATGCAGAAGAGATTGTTCAGGCCTACCGGGGACATCGTATCGGTGAAAGTGTTACCCCCCTTGAAGAACTGCCCAGGCCGACTCGGGAGCCCCTTTCATCACTCTTGACCGGTTTTGCCGGGCGCTACCGGAATGTGCTTTTTATTTCCATGATTGCCGTGGTGGTTCTGCTGATAATCTGGGGTATTAAGTCTATTGTTACCCCTGGTGTTAATATTACCGGTGGAGACTCAATCGAGAATATACGGGATCAGTATAATGCCCGTCAAAAGGGAACCAATATAGAAAAGATACGTCCACTGCAGCTTCATAACGGCCGGGGATTTATTCTTCTTTATAAAAACGAAGCGGTTCAGTTTCTTGTAGGGAAAAAGGAAGTGGTTTTTTTCCTGAAAAAGATTGAAGAAAAATCCATTGAACTTGAAATTCTCCCCGGGAATAAGCCAATTCCCATCGAAATGGGGAAAACAATTTTGATGCCTGTTGAAGGAAGCCCCCGGGAGATAAATACCACCCTGAAGGGACTCACACCGAACCGGGCAAAGATCCTGATCGACCTGGGAAAGAACCTTCTTGAAGAAGAAGGCGACCTGGCGGGGAAAAAGCCTGAACGTGAAGAACAGGATACCACCAGTGTTATTGCCCAGAGCCGTAAAAGTCTCAAAATAATATTTGAAGCCCAGTTTACCCAGAAGTCCTTCCTTGAGGTCTATCTTGACGGCAATAAGGTCAAACGGGGATTCGTTGCTGTGGGTACCCGGGAGCGTTGGGAAGCCTCTGAAACCATTCAGGTGAAGGTGGGCAACGCCGGCGGCATGAAGGCGCGGATTAATGGACGGGACTACATTTTCGGCAAGGCAGGCCAGGTGGCCAACAAGGTCATTACCTGGAAAAAGGATATAACCAACCCGAATCGTTACGATATAATTGTTAAAGACTGGTAGAGTGTATCACTCCACTGACATTTCTTTCAGCATCATTTCTCTTGGCTGTTCGAAGAACCAGGTTGATGCTGAAAAGCTTCAGGGAGGCCTCATCAGTGCCGGTTTTTCTGCCGCCGAAGATACTGAATCAGCTGATATCCTTATTATTAATACCTGTGGTTTTATCACCCCGGCAAAGGAAGAATCCATATCGGTAATCCTTGATGCCCTTGATATAAAAGAGAACCGGGAGGTCAAAACTTCCTTTCCCCGCCGTGTTGCCGTTACCGGATGCCTTTCAAAGCGTTATTTTGATGATCTTACCGCTGACATGCCTGAAATAGATTTTCTCTACGGTCTTCTTGATGAAGAATTTATTCCTGCCATGGCTGACCGGTTCGATATAACCCTCGATGGAGCCATGAAGTATGACCAGGTACCCCTTGTCACGGGTCTTCCATACCGGTATATCAAGATTTCTGAGGGGTGTTCGAATAACTGTTCATATTGCGCCATTCCCCTTATCCGTGGTCCCTTGAGGTGCTTTGGCCCCGAAGATATTATTGAAGATGTAAGGCGCGCTGCTGCTGATGGGGCCCGGGAGATTAATCTTATCAGCCAGGATACGTCCCTTTACCGAAGCGGCGATACGGGGCTCCCTGAGCTGATGGCCATGGTCTCTGAGGTGCCGGGGGTTGAATGGATACGGATTCTCTACTGTCATCCCGATCATGTAACCTCGGAAATAATCGAAGCGATTGGAGCTCTTGACAAGGTGGTACCCTATATTGATCTTCCGTTTCAGCATATCAGCGCAGATATTCTCAGTTCAATGGGAAGAAAAGGAAGTTATAACCGTTATCGTGATCTGGTCAGTGAACTGCGCTCACGGGTGCCGGGGATCTGCATCCGCTCTACCTTTATGACCGGGTATCCGGGAGAAACAGCCAGGGACTTTAAGGAGCTTCTCGCTTTTCTCTCCGAGATGAAGCTTGACCGTGTAGGGGCCTTTCCCTTTTCCCCCGAGGAAGATACTCCCGCGGCCCTTATGGACGGCCAGGTATCTCCTTCCCGGGCAAAAAAACGGTATGACCGGTTGATGGCTCTTCAACGGAAAATTTCAGAAGAGCGCCTCATGGCCATGATCGGCAGAGAAGTCTCAGTGCTGATTGAAGAGCAGATTGATGAAAATACCTGGGTCGGGAGAACAGAATTTGACGCCCCTGAGGTTGATGGAGTTTTTTACTTGACCGGTTCTGCTCTAAGGGTTAATTCGATAGTGACAGCTACGGTCACCGATGCCGTTGAATATGACCTGATTGGAGAAGTCTCTTGAAGCTTTCATCTGCTAAATTTAATTTACCGAATTTATTTTCGTATCTCAGGGTTATACTTGTGCCGGTAATTATCTATTTTTTATACCTGAAGACTGTTACCGGCTGGATTGGTGCTCTCATTATTTTTGCCATTGCCGCCTTTACGGATTTTCTTGACGGCTGGACAGCGCGCAAGTTGAACCAGACTTCTGAATTCGGGGAGTTCATCGACCCCCTGGCGGATAAACTTTTGGTGATTTCCTCACTTATTGCCCTTATCGTCATTGATCCCGGTCTTGAGATTTTTGACCTCTGGATGATTATTGTAATCGTCGGCAGGGATGTTCTTATTACCGTAATGAGAATGCTTGCAATGAAAAGAGGAAAGCCCCTTCGAACCAGCCGCTTCGGAAAATTCAAGACCGCATTTCAGATGATAGGGATTATACTGATTATCCTGACATATGTTGCAAAGAAAAGTCATATCTATGAATCCCATGAGCTGCTGTCTTACTGGATTATGCTGTCGGTTACAATCTTGACTGCCCTTTCGGGGGTCCGTTATCTTTTTACGAACTGGCAGCTCTTTTTTTCTAAAAAAAATATATTGGATGAACAGAATTGTGAAAATTAAAGAATTTCTCTTTACCGGTTTTTATTCCGGTTATGCTCCCGGTGCCCCCGGGACCGCGGGAACCCTTGTCGGTATGGCATGTTATATTCTTCTCTACCTTATCCTTGGACAGGAATATATTATCCTGGTGAACATTCTTCTTGTTGCTCTTCTCCTTTATCCGGCCATTTGGCTTGGTGACGCGGGAGAAGAATTTTTCGGAGTCAAGGATGCCCAGGAAGTTGTCCTTGATGAAATGATGGGCTACTGGATTACCATGCTTTTTCTTCCTTTCAACTGGAAACTGGCGGTAGCCGGTTTTATTCTTTTTCGTATTCTTGATATTGTCAAGCCCTGGCCCGCCCGAAAGCTTCAGGATCTCCGCGGCGGCCTTGGAATTATGATAGACGATTATATTGCCGGTGTCTACGGGTGTATCCTTCTGAATACGGCCTGGTACCTGCTTCCCCGTTTTGGGATTGTCTTGTTTTAAAGGGAGGATTCGTGATGAGAAGAAGTATTATATTTCTGGCTGCCATACTTTTTACAGCAGCAGCTTTATATTCCCAGGAGCCTGCAGGTGAAAATGAAAATGTAGATTTTTCACGAATTGATAGTTCAAGAAAACAGATCGATGTCCATATAAAGCTGCTCCGGGAAAAAAATATCGATCTGAAGAAACTCCCCGATCAGCTGCAGAAATTTGATAACCTGGTTGATGAAATAAAGAAGACTGAAGACCCCGCTCAGAAAAAAAGGCTTGCCGGTCTGGCAGAATTAAATGGCGAAAATCTTCTCAGGGAAACCAAAGCCCGGGTTGCGTATACCAGGCGTCTGGAGCTTTTGTACCTGATGATGGTTTCCTTTGGTGCCCTGGTTATCCTCAGTATCCTTGGTTATTCAGTGTTTATGTATCTGAGAAGAAATAAAGTTGATACCTCCTTCTCCGGTGAAACAGGAGAATAGTATTGAGGGATTATCTTTTCAATACTGAAAAGCTGAATTATGTAAAAGGGAAAAAGCCCGATGTAGAATGTATCCTCTGCGCGATTCGTGACCGCTCACCAGAGATAGAAAATCTTGAGATATTCAGAAATGATCTGGTGATGGCTTCAGTAAATCTCTATCCCTTTAATCCGGGTCACCTGATGCTTTTCCCCCTTCGGCATATACAGAAAATTACTGAATTGACGGGAGAAGAAGCGGCAGCCATGCATGAACTTCTCACCAGGGCATGTGTTATTCTTGATGAAGAATTTGCTCCCTCAGGTTACAATATAGGCTATAACATTGGTGAAGGAAGCGGCGCGAGTATTCCCCATCTGCATCAGCATATTGTTCCCCGTTATCCCAATGAAGTCGGTTTTCTTGATGTCCTGGGGGGGGCAAGAATTGTAGTATCTGATCCTGCAGAGGTTATGGAGCGTTTGAAAAAGCGTTTTAATTCGTAATTTTTTTTCCTGAAAAGGTTTCTTCCGCCTTGATGAGTTCCTTCATCTCGGCTTCTGTAACATTCATTGTAAAGGGCTCTGAGCACATGGGGCATTCACCCCTGTTGTCGCCGATGATGAGTTTTTCAAGTTTTAATTCAAGTCTTGATCCGCAGAGAAGGCAGGTGAAATCTCCCGCCCGCATATCTGGTGCTTTCAGCATATCTTTCTTTCTCCTTTTTTTATATTATCGCCCGGTAGAGCATGTACTCAGAAGGGGCTGCCTCAAAAGATGACACCTGGTTTTAAGAATACATAAATACACATCAATTCCACGAGCCCCCGGCTCAAGCAGCCTGACAATTGTACCGGTGCTACCGTTTCGCCACCCCCGAAG
>CAZPEK010000246.1:0-6024 GCA_964585555.1 uncultured Leptospirales bacterium
ACAAAAAGACAAGACCCAATTAAGCGACAAAAAGAAGGATCAGAAGCATCATGCAGTACGCTCCCCGCCAGGAGGAAATAAACCAGCGGATTGCCCTGATTGGAGAGATAAAGGAACAGCTGAAGGGGTCATGGACCCGTCACGTAAAGGATGAGGATCGTAAAAGGCTGGTCAAGGACTTCAAGGCGTGGGTAATGCCGAAAAATACCTATCCAAAACTTACAGAGGTGCCGGCCACCTTTAAGAAAGGCTACACGGCTAAAGACGGTTCGGGTAGACACCTGCTGACCATTCACCCCTATGCGGATAGAAAAGACGGCAAGAATGCCATGAAGTTTACAGAAAAGATGTACACTTTAAAATTACCCAGGGGCATTACCGGACCAATCGGCGAGACTGCGGTGTTTGCCGAAATTCTCTGGATAGTTCTTGCCGAAGCTCCATGGCTGGCTATTTTTACTTTTCTCGGAATATTCATACTGGTCTTCTTGAATAATCGTTCGCTTCGAGACACCTTCTGGACCCTGACTCCCCTGGCAACCGGATTGATAATAGCCCTGGGAGTTATCTCCGCAATCGACCTCGAACTGAATTTTTTCAACATTGTAGTAATACCTGCTCTACTCGGTATGGGTGTCGATGACGGTGTTCATTTCTACCGCCGATGGAAAGAAAAAGACCATGACACAATTGAAACTCAAAAAGAGATGTTTGAACCCCTGACGGTCACAACAATTACCACCATGCTCGGCTACTCAGGTATGGTATTTGCCTACCATCCGGGAATCCGGTCTATCGGTATTTTTGCCTGCATCGGTCTTCTGGCCATGTGGATTACATCTCTATTTCTTTTACCGGGGCTGTTAAAATTCATTGAAGAGCGAAAAAAGGTTGATTACAGTAAGAATTAAGAATATTTTTCATATTTCTACTTGACATGATACCAGAAAAGACTTTATTGTGTCAATTGTGACATATTAAAGTCACTTTTGGTAACAGGTTTTTATAAACGGCTGCCTGACTATTCATGCAGCCTTTTTTTTTATAAAAAGTAGCTTCCCCTCCCACAATAACTATATTAAATGCAGGTACTTTTTTTATTTTTTGTTATAAGGGAGGAAGTTATGGCGGGACAACGAATCAAAGATTACCTCAAAAGCCACAATGTGCCATTCACCAGCATTTACCATCCAATTTCATTCTCAGCACCCCGGACAGCCCATGCGGCTCATATTTCAGGCAAAGATATTGCTAAACCGGTTATCGTGAAGATGGACGGGAAACTAATGATGGTTGTCACATCAGCCAATGAAAGACTCAATCTCAAGTTCTTAAAAAAAATGTTTCATGCTTCTGAGGTAGAACTGGCAAATGAAGAGGAGTTTAAGTATATCTTCAAGGATTGTGAAACCGGGGCAATGCCTCCTTTTGGCAATCTTTACGGTATTGAAGAATACATTTCAGAAAAACTGACCCATGATGAAGAAATTGCCTTTAACGCGGGAACCCATACGGAACTGATTCGAATGAACTTTAAAGATTTTAACAGCCTGGTACACCCAAAGGTAATTCAGCTTAACTGATCATGATCTCTGCTGCCTCTTCTGCTTTTTTTGCGCATAATCAAGGGGATAAGCCATGTCCCGATAAGGAAAAAAGCTGCTCCAACCAGAAGGTACTGAAAAGCATCCCCTGAGGCGGTATAAAAAGTCGAATGATTAAAACTGAAATCGAGGTTTCCGGCGATATAACCCTTTTTCAAAATAGGCATTGATTCTCTTATTCTTCCATAGGGGTCGATTATCGTTGTATACCCCGTATTACCAGCACGAATGTACCAGACACCATTTTCAATTGCCCGAAAGATTGAAGCGGCAAAATGCTGCATATGGCCGCGATATTTATCAGTCCATCCGTCATTAGTTATGTTGATAAGGTATTCAGCCCCAAGGCTTCGGTATTCCCTGCAGAGACGGTAAAAAATCCCCTCGTAGCAGACAAGCACCCCGAACTTCCTTTCTTTTAAATCAAAAAGAACCGGTTTCTCGCCGGGTATAAAACTCGATCCACCATAGGCTGTAGTAATCTTTTTTATTCTTTTTCCGAGAAAGGGTATGTTCTCATAGGGGAACCATTCCCCAAAGGGAACCAGGTGAATCTTCGCATAGGTCTTTACGACTTCCCCTTCCTTATTAATTAAAACCGCGTTATTCTGGGGATAGTACCGCGCAAAGGGGCCCGGCCCCTTTTCAATGCCTATTTCACCGGTTAAGAGGGGACGCCCCATGTACCTGACATACTCAAGAAGCTCCTTCTGGAAATCGTTAAGCCTGTCCCTGGAGTAACCAAATGATATAGTTTCGAGGGTTGCCGACTCTGACCAGATTACAAATTCAGGCTCTTCAAAAAGAGAAATTTCTGTTATTTTTTTCAACTCCCTGAGGTAACGGAAACGGTTATGCCGCCAGTTTTCCCAGGGGGAAATACATGACTGGATTACTGTTACCCGGAGATCCTTTTTGACCGGCCTTTCGGTTCTCTGTAAAACGGTAAAGCCCCATGTGGTCATTACAATAATGACCGAGAAAAGGAAGACCAGTCCCCTGGCCGACCTGAGTCTGAAAATCTCTTTCAGGGGAATCTTTTTTTCACGAACCTGTATGATGACCTCAACCAGGAGGACCTGCCAGAGTATCATAATAAAATTCAGTCCCAGGATCCCGATAACCGAAACCGACTGGATCAGGGAAGTCACTGGATACTGGGAATAACCGATATTTGACCATGGAAAGGCAAGATAACCAATTGACTGAATCCAGTCGATTAAAACCCAGATAAGTGGATAGACCAGTATTCGCAGCCCGGGGAATGAACGGGCAATCACCTCGGCAAGAAAAAAACGCGCCGCAAAGAATACCGCCATGAATATAACCAGTAAAACAACAATAGTTGCATACCCCCCCGCCTGCTTGCCGGCAAAGTTGCCAATCCACTCATAGTTAATAAATGACCCGAGAAGCCCGGTGACGAATGCCCCGATATAAGCCTTTTTCAAAACTGCCCTTTTCATATAGTAGAAAAGGGGTATCATGGAAAACCAGGCCACCAGGGGAAAGCCCTTACATATCCAGATGTCAAAGGTGGGCCCAGAGAAAAACAGCAGAAGGGCTGTAGAGAGATAGTAATTTTTTTTCAGGAAATCTACCAGTTTATTCATTAACACTTCTTCCCAGCATTTTTAAAAATTCAGTTTCTGACAGTACCGGTACGCCGAGATCTTCGGCCTTTTGAAGCTTTGATCCCGGATCAGCCCCGGCTACAAGATAGTCTGTTTTTTTACTCACCGAACCGGAGGCCCTGCCCCCGTTTTCAGTAATCATTTTTTCAATTTCTTTTCTACTGAAGGCGGTCATTGTCCCGGTGACGACCAGGGTCTTGTCAGCAAGGAGTTCAGAGCTCAACTGAACCTCTTCTTTTACTATTTCAAGCCCCCTGTCCAGCATCTTTTCTACCAGCCCCAGGGTTTCCTTAGTATGAAAGAACGAGTAGACTGACCGGGCAACCTCAGGGCCGACTTCATGAATATCAATCAGCTCTTCTTCACTCATGGTGCAAAGGGCATCAAGGGTTTTTGCATGACGGGCGATGACTCCGGAAAGATGATCTCCAACATTTCGAATACCCAGGCTTCTGAGAAACATGGATAGAGGCATTTCCCGCCGCGCATCAATTGACTCAATAATTTTTTCCGCCAATATCTCTCCCATCCGTTCAAGATTGAGAAGGTCTTCTTTTTTCAGGGCATAGATATCAGCAATATCATTAACCAGTCCCGCCTCCTGGAGGCGCACAATCAGCTCAGGTCCGAAATATTCAATATCCGCGCCTCCCTTGGAGACAAAAAACTTCAGGTTTTCAAAACGTATTGCCGGACAAAGGGGATTCTCACAGCGCATATAGATTTCTTCTTTTACCAAAGGGCTATTACAGGAGGGACACTTTTCAGGTTCTATGATTTCTTCAAGTTCTATCTCTTCATCTTGCTCAACACGGGATATTATTTTCGGTATCACATCGCCACTTCTGATTACGGTGACCAGGTCTCCAGTCTTAACGTCAAGACGCCTCACCTCAGCATAATTATGGAGGGTTGCCCGTTTCACCATAACGCCCCCGATATTGATAGGACGCAGATTTGCCACCGGTGTAACGATACCGGTTCGCCCCACCTGGCAGTCAACAGACTCTAGACGGGTTACCGCTTCCTGGGGAGGAAATTTCCAGGCAGTGGCCCACCGGGGGGCCTTAGATGTTGATCCGAGGGCCTCCTGGTCGCTGAGACTGTTTACCTTGATTACCAGGCCGTCAATATCATAGTCAAGGCTGTACCGGGAATCCCTGAAGCGGGTATAAAATTTACGGGCATCTTCAAGGGCTCCAAAGATGATATTTTCTGCAACCGGTATGCCGAGACTCCCGAGAAGTTCAAAGATTTCCTGTTGTGAAGCTGCTTCCTCTTCACCCTCCAGGCGGCCGATACTGTAGAAAAATACATCAAGCCTTCTCGCCGCCGTCACTGCCGGATCAAGCTGCCTCAGGGAACCCGCAGCAGCATTTCGCGGATTGGCAAACACCTGCTCACCCTCATCTTCACGCAGCCGGTTCAGACGATCAAACTCCCGGTGTCCCATGAAAACTTCCCCCCTGACAGATAGATAATCAGGAATTCTATCACCCTCAAGATTCAGGGGAATCGACTGAATGGTCGAAACATTTGCCGTTACATCTTCTCCCAAAGCGCCGTTACCCCGGGTTGAAGCCCCGGTAAGGCGTCCCTTTTCATAAACCACCTCAATGGCCAGGCCGTCATACTTAAGCTCTATCGAATAGAGGGGAACCTTCCCTTTAAGGTTTTTCACGCAGCGGTTTTCAAAATCCTGGAGCTCTTCATCGCTGAATACATTGCCAAGGCTCAGCATCGGGGGATCATGGGGCACCTGGGAAAATGTTTCACTGGCAGTTCCCCCGACCCTTTCTGAGGGAGAATTTTCAATTTTAAGGGAAGGAAACCGTTTCTCGATATCAATCAGCTCCCGCATACAGGCATCATACGCTGCATCGTCAACCAGGGGAGTATCGAGATCATAGTAATGATGATTATATGTATTTAAAAGCTCAAGAAGTTCATTATATCTATTGTGCGCCTTTTCCATTCAATTTATATCCTGTCTCTGTACATTTAATTTCGGGATGAACAATTTCAAATCCAGACCTTTACTTTTCTTAAAAGCTGCCCCTTGACATGGCTTGATGCACGATAGCCTTCGGTAATAAGATGGGAGATATCTGAAAAATCAAGGGATCCCACATCAACGAGATTCGGTTCTATCAGCACCGAGGGCTTATAGAATTTCAGCATCAAGGCGGTATTTACGAATTCCATGATATCAATGGCCTGGGTGATGGTTTCAAAGATCGTCGGGGACTTTTCTTCTTTACTTCCTTTCCCCTGGCGGAGCCACGATTCAACAGAATGAAGCCATTTGCCATTGGCTGTCACCGTCTCAGGAGTAAGCTTTGGGGGTTCAGCAATCTCAACATCTCGGGAATCTATAATCATTCCGCCCCGGTCCACACTATCACGAAGATAGCTTTTCGTGCGGGCCTTGTTGAGGCGGGGGTGCAGGTTGACCGCCACGGTAATTCCCGCACCCATCTCTTTCACCACATTAATCGGCAGGGGCGAAGAGACTCCCCCGTCGATAAGGAAGGTTCCCCTGTACCGTACAGGAACAAAAACACCGGGAATCGACATACTCGCCCGCAGCGCCTCTAAAAGATTGCCGCTTCGAAAAACCACAGCCTTGCCGTTTGAATAGTCTGTAGCAACAATCCCAAGAGGAAGATCAAGGTCTTCTATATTGGTTTCGGGAGGTATGTACTCCCCAAGAAAATTCATAAAGCGTTTTCCCTCGATGAGGCCCGAACGGGGAAAAACCAGGTCTACCAGAGAGTAGAGTTCCC
>CAZPEK010000247.1:0-6020 GCA_964585555.1 uncultured Leptospirales bacterium
ACTTGAATCCTGGAGGCCGATACTTTGATCGGTCCATAATAAAGCGTATGAAAAGGAAGAGCAAAAGAGCGGCAGCACTGCCCGTTGCAACAAGAACCATGGTCTGGTGAGGTATTATTCTTTTACCCCTGGCGACTCCGATGGCGTGAAGAGAATGCCGGGCCTTTGTGTCCGGGTAGAGACGGAGAATGCAGTAATCATCCTGCCGAGAGGGAATGTCTATTTCTTCGTAGCGTTTATGATTGTTCACTGAAACCATCAGTCGGCTGTTACGGTCAAGAACTTCAACCTGGAAGGGATGCTTTTCGGCCATAAGATAAATTGTATTCATCCCGGTGCGGAGGGGAATCCGGTAGGTCCTTACTGCTTCTCCCTGGTGGAAAGAATCGGCCAGGAGGGAAATTTTATCCTGCTCCCACCGGCTTATTTCTTCTTTCAGTAAAGCGATCAGGTGATTGCCCGTCAGCCGGTATATGTTAAAGCGCCTGAAGTCACTGAAGACTGTACTGTGGTAACTGGTATATATTATCTCCCCATCCCCCCGGTTCATTAAAAAGGCAACAGGGCCTTCCCGGGTGCCCCGTGCTGTTTCATAGAGGGCATCGGCGAGAACCGTGGCATTTTGGGCCTTCTTAATGGTAATCCATCCGCTGTGGGTCATGTAGAGGGCCATTTCATTTTTTAGATTAAAGTGAGCCATCTCTCCCCTGAGGCGGGCGACGAAACGTCCCGGGAGCCCCATATGGGGGAAGTTGTCAAAATAGGTGAAAGGCCTGAAGGCATCCTGAAGAAGGAAGGCGGCGTAACCGGAAAAATATGCGCTTCCCCCTTCTTCGACAAAGGTTTGAATGTTTTCGGCTATTTTCGTTTCAGATATTCGGGAAATATTTTTTTTAAGGGTTACTGACTGAACATGGCGGCCCCTTGATGTCATGGAAATGTGTTCATGAAGGGGGGGCTTTAATCCGCAGGGGAAAAAAATGAGACGGTACTTTTTCATTGTCTCCAGACTCTGAAGATCCTGGTATTTCAGAATTGAATAGTCGATTCGGTATGCTGAAAGTACCTTGTCGATGGGGTCAAAACTTCCTTTCACTACGCCTATGCCTTTTTCTCCCCGTGAGTAGAGGGGAAGGGCTGAAAGTAATATCAGCAGGGCTGGGTAAAAATATCTTTTTCCGATCATGCATTAGTGATGACAGGATGGGGAATAAATTCAAGGATTTTTTTATTTCTTCGGTTTTATGTTTTTCGAGGAGTTCGATGGGGCGGGTCTGCATCTGTTCCATGTCAAAGCTGCAGCATGAAGCCCTCACTGCTGATCCTTTTGCCAATGGCCTGGATTCAAACCATCAGGGCGAGAAAAATGTCCCGGGATGGGATCGGGTGTTTTCAAAAATCAGGTCTATATGCTACCTGTCTGATTATTTCTATGGCAATAATAAAGCATTGATGCTACCGATTGATGCATTAAATGTATTTTTTCCTTTTCTTTCTAAAATATTATAGTATATTATAAAAAACTAAATAGCGAGCTCTCTTTCAGGTAACAAATTCTGTTTTTTGTTAACCTGTGAACTATATTTTTTATGGAGATATATTATGAAAAAAATTATATCTATACTTATACTATTAACTCTGACTGCTATGACAGCCTGCAGTACCACCGCTCATGTTCAGGATACTAAAAAGCCGAACTGTAAAGGTGGAGAATGCTGTGCTGATTCAGCACCGATTCGGTAATTTTTTGCATTGCCTGAAATCTTCTGATATGGTACGATACCCTTCTGAAAAGCCAATTCACATAAAGTGAAGGGACTAAATTTTTTATCACAGGAACTAATTATGGCAGAAAAAAAAGAGTCTATCCTCGCCGGTACTCCAGGCATGACCTATCATGAAGACGCCCCGGCTATTGATGCTGCTGAATTCCAGAAGGTTATCGACAGTCGAAGATCGGTTCGGGTTTTTGATGACACACCGATTCCCGATGAGGTTGCCCGGCGGTGCATGGAGAATGCCCTTCTTGCGCCTAATTCGTCAAATCTTCAGCCCTGGGAATTTTACCGGGTAAAATCGCCTGGTATTAAAAAGGAAATGGACCACGCCTGCTTAGGTCAGATTGCCGCGAAAAGCGCTGTTGAACTCTACGTAGTGGTGGCGCGTACCGGTACCTGGCGTCAGTCTGCCCGTGATATGCTGGATCTCTTTAACCGCGCTGAAACGGAGACCCCGAAAATGGCCATCAGCTATTATAAAAAAATTGTCCCCTTTGTGTATTCCCAGGGAGTTTTCGGCATTCTCGGATTTTTTAAGCGCCTTCTCTACACGGTAAAGGGGGTCTCATCACCGATAATCCGTGAGCCCGTAAGTAAAAGTCATCTTCGCAGGTGGGCGGTAAAAACTGCAGCCCTGGGCGCGGAGAACCTGATGCTTTCATTGCGGGGTTACGGTTTTGATTCCTGTCCCATGGAGGGTTTTGACAGCCGGCGGGTAAAGAAAATCCTGGGGCTCAGCCGTGATGCCGCGGTAGTCATGGTTATCGGTGCGGGTAAACGAAAAGAGGGGGGAATCTACGGCCCCCGGATACGCTTTGATTCAAAGCGGTATTTAAAGGAAGTGTGAAAAAGGAACAAGGTATAAGGTACAAGGTACAAGGTACAAGGTATAAGGTACAAGGTACAAGGTACAAGGTACAAGGTACAAGGTACAAGGTACAAGGTACAAGTTTGCTGTTTATGCAGGTAGACGTGTCACGTGGTACGTGTACCGTTATCCTTTCTATTTTTTTTCCATTAAAAGTAAATCCCGGTGCTGGTATTCTTCGTCGCCAATTGTATCGATTTCCCCGGCAATTGTTTCATAATACGCTGAAAGAGCCCGCATTTTTTCGGCTATTTTTTTGTACAGGTCTCCCAGTTTTTCTTCTGAGTCTGCAAGGGTTTCAATGATTTTATTGATATCGCTCTCAACGGAAATAGAAATGTTTCAGAACAGGATATTTTTGTATTTTATCAAAGAGGTCCCTGGTCAGGTTATTCTGGTAGTCAAGAATAACCTTTTCTCCCAGTTGGGGCTTTTTGTGGCTTTGGGCGGTTTCTGCTATTCTTTTGGCATGTTCGTGGGAGTGGGTCGCCTGAAACTCAAGGGTTGATTTAACCCGTTCAAGGCGCTCTTCTTTCATTATTTTTTCATAAAAGCTCGCGAGGGCCCGTTCGAGAAGTATTGCAAATTCAAAAAATTCATCTTTCATTTCAGGTTTCCTTTTTATTCTGGATTGCATATATTATAATACAGGAACCAGAATGTTGCATTAATTTTTTTACTTTTGGTTTCCATTGATTGATCACGTGAGAGAAATGATTGATAAGGCGGAGATTTCTATTAAGCCTCTTAAGACTAAAAAAAACCTTACCGGTTTCAGAATCTGGTAAATTTTTTATTCTCGATATCCGGGGAATGAACAGTATATCGATAACGCCCGGAGCGGCGGGATCTGCCGGCTGCCTCAAACTTCCTTCATCAGTGCTTTTGTATTGACTCTGCCTGGTTTTTTTAGTAGAATTGAGTCGCAGTGGAAACACTGCAAAGGCAAAAAATCTAAGAGCATGAGAACCTTCTCTTCCGGGATTAGTAAACGACATGAATAACACAAATATTGAATTATTAAATAAAATTATCGATTCTGTTTATGATGGGATTTACTATGTTGATATGAACAGTACCATTACCTTCTGGAGCAAGGGAGCGGAACGGATAACCGGCTATAAGAAAGAAGAGGTTGTGGGAAAACGGTGCTCACAAAATATATTACGCCACATCGATGAAGATGGGAATGAACTGTGCATCAATGGATGCCCCCTCCATGAAACTATAAAAGATGGAGAGGTGAGGGAAGTTGATGTATTTCTTCATCACCGGGACGGGCATCGGGTTCCGGTTTCGGTTCGGGTTTCACCGATGGAGAATGACGCCAATGAAATAATCGGGGCGGTTGAAATATTCACTGACAGCTCAAGCCGCTATAATATAATCAGGGAAGTTGAAGCGCTTCGTAATGAAGTCTATTATGACCAGTTAACGGGAGTTGGAAATAGAAAGTATGCCGATATGAACCTTGCAGTACGATTAGACGAATTTACCACATCAAGGGTTCCTTTCAGTGTGATTTTTCTTGATATTGATAATTTTAAAAAATTTAACGATTCCTTTGGGCACAATGTTGGAGACCAGGTGCTGAAAATGGTGGGTAAAACCATCGCAAATATTCTCAGGCGTCTTGATGTTGTCTGCCGCTGGGGGGGCGAAGAGTTTATTGTTATTGTGCCGAATGTTGATGATACAATTCTTTCTGAGATAGCCGAAAGAATAAGAGTTTTTATTGAAAGAAGCTGGGTTGATGTTGCTGATACTGAGCGTATCGGAGTGTCGGTTTCTCTCGGGGCAACACACTGCGTTGAAGGAGATACGGTCGAGTCTGTTATTGGACGCGCCGACGCACTTATGTATGAAAGCAAAAAAAACGGCAAGAACAGGGTTACACTTGGATGAAAGGAGGCTTGTTATGACTAAAAATATGGGTAGTGCTGACCGTATTGTCAGGATTCTTTTAGCAGCTGCAATCGTGGTGCTTTACCTTTACGAATTCATCAGCGGCACTGTTGCAATTGTCCTGGGTATTTTTTCGGTGATATTTTTTCTTACCAGTTTTATCGGTTTCTGTCCTCTGTATACTATCCTGGGGATCAAGACAACCGGTAAAGATGAATGATTTTTTAACGATAAAGGATTATGTGCCACTCACCTGCTTGAAGGCTCCTGCCGGCATAAAACAAAGGGGGCATTCTTCAGGGGCTTCATCGCCTTCATGAATATATCCGCACATTGAGCAGCGCCAGAGGGTTTTTTTGCTTTCAGTCTCATTGAGCGGATCAGCTACCGTGTTAGCCGCGATTTCATCAAGGGGCGGCATGGCGGGCTGGTAGGCGTTGAGGGCATGGCCGGCGACAATCATTCGCTGCACTTCACTGGTTCCCTCATATATTGAAAAGAGCCTGATGTCGCGGAGGAGCTTTTCCACCGGGAAGAGACGGGTGTACCCATAGCCTCCGAATATTTGCAGGGCGTCATTGGCTACTTCTATGGCCACCTCAGAAGCGTAGAATTTTGCAACTGAAGCGTTGACCGTCGGATCCATTCCCTGGTCGGCTTCCCATGCTGACCGGTGAACCAGGAGACGTGAGGTTTCTACTTTCTGGTACATCTCGGCAATTTTGCTCTGGATCATTTGAAAATTTTTAATCTTTGTCCCAAAGGCCTGGCGTTTCTTGGCGTAGTCGATGGCGTATTCCATCACTGACCGGGCTGCCCCTACTGCGAAGGCGCCGATGATGGGACGGGTTCGGGAAAAAGTTTTCATGGCGAGGACAAATCCTTTGCCCGGCTCAGCCAGAACATTCGCTGCAGGTACTTTGACATTTTTCAGCCTGATGCCCGCGGTGTTTGAAGTGCGCTGTCCCAGTTTCGGTATATGTTTGCCTACCGTTACTCCTTCCCATTCACGGTGAACCACAAAGGCGCAGATGCCTGCATGTTTTTCCTTCGGGTCAACAGTGGCAAAGACGGTCATGTAGTCTGCAATTCCCGCGTTTGTTATCCAGTACTTTGTGCCGTTGAGGATGTAATCGTCGCCTTTCTTTTCAGCCTTACAGCGAATACCTGAAACATCAGAGCCCATGAAAGGTTCTGACGTGGCAAAGCAGATATACTTTTCACCCCGGGCTATTTCCGGCAGGTAGCGTTGTTTTATTTCTTCCTTATCTGATAAAATAATCGGCTCCATGCCGAGACTGTTGTCGAAGATGCTTGTTGCCAGTCCGGGGCAGGCGGCGGAAATTTCTTCAGTGAGCAGGGCGCCCTCAACAAGACCGTAGCCGAGTCCCCCGTATTCTTTCGGAATGTCAGTGTTCATGATTCCCTTATAACTCCATTCCCTGAGATCGTGTAGACCACATCATGGT
>CAZPEK010000248.1:0-3342 GCA_964585555.1 uncultured Leptospirales bacterium
CCCCCTGCGTGACAGGCAGGTACTCTAACCAAACTGAGCTAACACCCCTTTCGTTAATTCGAAATACATCAAACAATATGGTCAATTTCTGTCAATAAAATTAAAAGATGTTTAAAAAAAAAAGAAGGCCGGGCATTAAAAATGAAGGCGGAGTCATAGGTACCCGCCTTCATTTTTTTCGATGCAACAGGTGATACTATACTTTTAATATCCCATATCCTTCAGGGATTCAACCATATCAATATAGTGATCCGGGGCGTCAAATCCGGGAGTGATTCCCCACATCATGTCAACAGCACCAAGGTGATTTACACCGATCCATGAAGCACCCTGGAAGGTTCCCCGAAAGGTTCCCCATTTTGCTGAGGTAACTGCCACGAGTCCATCATTGGCTCCTTCATAGTATGACATGATGGGCCAGGTAGCGGCAAAGAGACCGGCACCGAGAAGGGATTTAATCTTGTATGCATAGCTCTGGTAATAAATACCCTTTGCGTTGGGAGTGTTGGGATTAAAGACATTATTCATGTAGTCCCTGGTAAGATCTTTAAGGTTGGCAACGGTATCAGCATTATTGTTGTTCATGATCAGTTTCATGAATCCGTCAACCAGGTTGGCAAGGAAGTTATCTGAAATGAGACCGAGGACTACTTCCGACAGGGCGCTTCCCCGGTGAGGTCCGGCGATACTGGTATGTGAGGCTATCATGGCCGCGCATCCGGGAAAATTACTGATGGCGTAGCGTGAATAGACGCTTCCATGGGAATGTCCGATTATATTAAGCTTTGCTGCACCGGTTGTGGCTTTTATCTGGAGAAGCTGCTGGTACCACTGCCAGGCCTTCTGGGCTGTGGTTCCCATGGCATCTACCGAGGTAATGTAAACTTCCGCTCCCTCATCCTCAAGTGCATCAGGAATATTATGCCAGTATTTTTCAATGCCCCAGGCAATTTCATAACTCGCACCCATGCCGTGGGTGAGAACAATGGGATACCGGGTATCACATTTCAAGCTGTCATTGCTGCCACCGGCAAAGAGGGCGGCGGGAATAGCCATAAACAATAAAAAGATCGCACACAGTAGTTTTTTCATCTTAAAAGCTCCTAATCGTTGTTTTATATCTGAGAGAACAGTCTGTATTTTTGTACCTATAAGTGTATTTTTATTCACTACGGGTGTCAATTATAAAAAACCGTCCGGGAGGCTTTTTATATCTTTTTTTTATAAATAAATCCTCTTGACAGAAAAGGCGGTTTTTTGACTAAAATAGTAGATAACATGATGAATGTTTAGTATTTTAGAAGAAAGGAAAATAGCAGATATGCTGCTGCATTAAGGCAGTTAGATTTTATAGATAATGGTACAGTATTATGGGAATAGAACTTGTATATTACGGTAATGAAACATTAAAGCAGGTTGCTGAAGAGGTAACCGATATCGATGGCAAACTGATAAAGTTCATCGATAAGATGTATAAAATCATGTATAAGAGCAGGGGAATCGGTCTCGCGGCGCCCCAGGTTGATACGGCCAAACGTCTGATTATCTTTGATATTGAGGACAGCGGGGGCCCCTCCATGACCCTGCTTAACCCTGAGATACATGAACGCTCTGATGACACTGAGCCCTACGAGGAGGGGTGCCTTTCGGTTCCCGGAATATCCATGGATATTATCAGGCCATCTGAAGTATTCGTAACAGCCCTGGATACCGAGGGGAAAAAAGTCGAAATCGAAGCCGACGGCCTCCTGGCCCGGGTGCTGCAGCATGAAATTGATCATCTCAATGGAAAGCTTTTTATTGATCACCTGGAGCCCTATGAAAGAAATGAGCTTCGGTCCCAGCTTAAGAAAATTAAAAAACTGAATAAAAAAGCATGAAGATAGGCTTTTTTGGTACTCCTGATATCGCGGCCCACTGCCTTGGCTCCCTGGCTGCTGAGCATGAGATACTTTTTGCGGTTACCCCTTCGGATAAACCTTCGGGGCGTAACCAGCAGATTCAGTGCTGTCCTGCCAAGGACCAGGCGGTCTGTTATGATATTCCTGTACTTCAGCCTGAGACGTTAAGGGATAAGGATTTTGTGAAGGAAGTTCAGGCCTTTGATGCGGATATCTACGTGGTTGTGGCCTACGGGAAACTGATTCCCCGGGAAATATTTGACTATCCGCCCCTGAAAACCATAAATCTTCATCCCTCCCTGCTGCCGAAATACCGGGGAGCCGCCCCTATACCCTGGGCAATCATCAATGGTGAAAAGACCACGGGAGTGACGATTCAGCTTATCAATGAGCGGATGGACGCCGGGGACATCGTGATACAGGAGGAAATTTCCCTTGATGGAGATATCACCACGGGAGAACTCTATGACCTGGTGCTTCCCATGGGCGGCAGGCTGCTTCTTGAGGCTATTAAAGGTCTTAGTGAAGGAAGTATCGAGCCGGTGCCCCAGGTAGAAGCAGAAGCGACTCACTGCGGAAAGATAACCCGTGAAACTGCCTGTATCAACTGGAATGCATCGGCTGAAGAAATTCATAACCTGGTGCGGGGCTTAAGCCCCCGGCCGGTAGCCTGGTCAGTATTTCGAGAGAAGAATATCCGCATCTACAGAACCTCACTTCCTTCACAAGAGGAGGAAGGTCTCCCGAATCCCGCCCCTGGAGAGCTGGTCCGTTTTCAGAAAAAACGTATCATTGCCGGTACCGGAAGAGGCCCCCTGGAAATTCTTGAACTCCAGATGGAAAACAAAAAGAAAGTGGATGGTCCCGCCTTTCTCAATGGCGCCCGTCTTGAACCGGGAGAAACTTTTTCTTTTTAAAGGCGGCATCTTTTTTGAAGGCGACATTGCCAATGTCGCCTTCAAAAAAGATGGGATTTCCTGTACACTCTTTATATCTTTAACTTTTTCAATGAGCATAAACTTTTAGAGGGTGTGTAAGCCCCTGGAGGGAACCCGCACTCCTCCCGAAATAATAATAATTGACAGTAAAGCCTGAATGATGGCATAATAGTAAAAGGGAAAATCAGAACATGTCAAAGGGAAACAAGAGGGGGAAGAAGCACCGGTCCCAGGATTATCGATCCGGTGAATACTCTGTTCTTGATGATCATATCAACCGGGAAAAACAGAAGGCCCGGGACCTTCGGAAAACTCCATGGTGGAAACGGAAAATACAGGAAGGAGTCTGCTATTATTGTAAAATGAAGTTTCATCCCGATGAACTGACTATGGATCATAAAATTCCTCTCTCCCGGGGCGGCATGAGTGAAAAAATAAATATTGTACCCGCCTGCAAGGAATGTAATAATAAGAAAAAATATCTTCTTCCTGTTGAATGGGAG
>CAZPEK010000248.1:3374-6008 GCA_964585555.1 uncultured Leptospirales bacterium
AAGGACGGGCTGCCTGACTCATGACAGAAGAGAGAAAAGAAGTTCTTAAAAACGGACAGATTATCCTGCTTCAGGGCCAGGTGCCTGTTGATTTTGTTATGCTTCACAGCGGAAGCGTGGAAATTCTCGGGGCATCTGATGAGTACAATGGTCTGGGCAGTGATATAATTATCAGCAAGAGTCATCGAGTTGCTGTTATAAAAACAAATGGGCTTATCTCAGGGCTTAACAGCACTCCCGATCAGCCCTATCGAAAATCTCTTCGCGCCGCGGGTGAGGTGACTGTTTCCAGAATTCCTTTCAGCGGCGGCTCCTTTCAGTCTATGGCTGCTGCAGATCCAATGACGATTGTCAATATTCTTCGTCAGCTTTACAGCCGGTCATCAGTCTCGATAAGTGAATCGGGAAAGCTGGGAAAGCTTTTTCAGAATATCAGCATGATAAGCGACAATCTTTCTCTTATCTATAAAGAAATTTCCCAGTCTAACGCGGCTGAAGAACTGCATTCAAGGGCCGAAATGCTGCATGGTAATTTTTCTTCAAGCGGCGGGAATCTTCCTGAACAGTTTACCGCCCGGTTTCTGGTCACTGATAACAGCAGATTTTTAAGCCGGCGCTATGAAATACCGGGAGAGTCTCTTGATTCGATTAACCGGGGAGAGATGGCTGAGTTCATGAAAAAGCTTCTCAGACTTCCCCCAAAAATTACCGGAACCATGGTGCGGACTGATCCCGCTATTGCCATTGATATGTATCGAATGATGGCAGACGTCTATCTTAAGGTGCTTGACCGTATTGACACGGCTGCTGAATCAATTGATCGCGAGCTGGGTAACCTTTTCGGAGAATCAGCAAGCTGGTCTGAGTATCTTGTTGCGGGTAACGGGCTGAAAGAATGGAACGCCAGCGGCCGTCTTTCCCCGGATTTTCTTAAAAACTTCCTTTCCCTTCTTGTGAAAATTAACGGTTTATACGAAGAGATGATGGGCTGCAAGATGACAGCGATCTGTCCCGGTATTCGTCAGATTCACCAGTGCTTTACCACCCAAAAGGCCCAACCTGTAGGAAGTTCTTCTTCCGGCACTGTTGAAGCGGCTGTCGGCAGGGCGCCAGCGGTTAAGAAAGCTGCTCTTGTTACGGGCTATAACCAGTCGATGCAGCAGATTTTTGAATTTGCCATGGTGGAAAAAGAAACCCAGAAACAGATGCTCAAGCTTTTGAATGATTTTAAAAACAGCAAGAATCCCTTTAATACCGAAAGCGACGGACGAAAACTGCGGCGTCAGATTGCCCGGCTTTACTGGGGCATTTATAAGCAGGCCTATATTCGGGCAAAGTCTGAGGCAAAGATTCCAAAGCCGGTACAGCTAATGCTTCGTTTCGGATTTTTCGATGAAGATCTTATTGAACCTGAACAGCTTCAGGAGCTCAACGACCTGATCAGGAGCAATGAAACATCAGAGGAGTTTCCTATTCTCTACGAAGAGGAATTTCTTTCCCTGATATACGATCAGGCTGAAATGCCGAGTATCACGGAAATGGGGCTTTCATACGAGGCCCACCTTCGTGAAGAAGAGAAACACAAAAGCCGCAAGGACCGCAAGAAAGAACAGGTGGTTGATGAAAATATAAAAAAGACAATCTACGAGATCGAACAGCGCCTGGCCAGTACCGCGGCTGTCTGCTCGGGATCCACTTCAACGGCCTTTCCAATTTTGACGTCACATGCAATCAAGGGGAGCCTCTCCGGCCTCTATGTTTCAAAAAAGAAAATTGAAGACCTGGTCCAGGGCCTGCGTAAAGTTGATTTTTCCGCCTTTTACCGTGAAACGGTCCTTAAAATGGGAGACGCACGGGAAATTGTAAAGGAAGAAATTCTTCCTTACATTATTCTTCTGCCGGTTTTTGGCACCAGGACGCTTCTCTGGCAGGAGCTTTCCGGTACCAACAAGCGAACCCGCGGGCGAATTGTTGTGCCGATCTTTTTTCTCGGTGACCTGAAAAAGAACCTTGCCCATACCATCGCCTGTTTCAGGTGGGAGTTAAACCGAACCATGAAGGGCGCCATGTGGGCCGATCCCATTGAAGGGGGCGTTACCGGTGAGTTCTTCGACTACGTCAACACCTACAAGAAAAATTCCAACCTTTCCGCCGAGGCGAAGGAAAAGATAAAAGAAAAATTTAGAAGTCTTCGAACCAACCGTGACCGCTTCGCCGAGGATTACATGATGTGGGTCATGTTTGAAAAGGACGGCATCATGAAACTCAACGCGGTGGTCCGGGAAATGTTCTTTAAACATATTCCCTTTCCCCATGCCCTTCGGGAGCGCCTTGAGAATATGCCCGCCTTCACGAAGTACGCGACGCGTTATAAGAATATTTCAAAGAAAAACATGGAAGCCTATGAGCGGCGCTTTAAGAAGTACCAGAATAAAGATGGTGAACTTCCTCCCGAGATAAGTCATTTTCTTGAATTTATGAAATGGTAAGTGCGGCCTCACCCCGCCTCCTCCCCCTCCCCCCTAAATCCCCCGGAGGGGGACTTCTTTGCTTTTTACTGATAGTATGCTCTGTGTACTTACCCCGTCTCCGGCGGTCGCTTCAGAACATCCGCACACGCGATACGTGAGCATC
>CAZPEK010000249.1:0-6003 GCA_964585555.1 uncultured Leptospirales bacterium
AAATTTCTGTTTCCAGGAAATCATCGAAAACTGTCAAACGTATAAAGATGTGACCCTTTTCATCCAGAACCACCTGGTTCCTCTTTTCTGGGAGGAAGACAAAGACAAGCTTCTCCTGGGGATAAAACGGTCGGTATACCATCTGTTCAAAAAGGGAATCCTTGCAGGAGAAACCCTGCGCACCTACAGCAAAAACATGATGAAAGAAGAAGACGAGGTCCTCAAATTTCTTGGCACCAGTATCACCAGGTTTAACCAGCAGGGAGCCCTGGTCTTCATGTCGGCTGAAGCCGATCCTTTTTCCAAGAGCGGCGGCCTGGCCAATGTAGTTTATGAACTCCCCCGTGAAATGGCCCGCATCGGAGAAGACGTCCATGTTATCACGGGAATGTATAAATTCGGTTCTCCCAAAGAACAGGAAAAAATGCAGAATGCCCTTGAGAAATACAACGTCACCTACACGGGAAGAACCGTCCGGTTCTACATCATGGGAAGCCAGTATGAAGCAGGGGTTCATCATGGAATGGTCGATGGAATAAACTACTATCTCCTTGAACATTATGAATTTTTTGACGGCCTCTACTGGGGGATCACATCAGAAGAGAAGCTGAGAAGAAGAATTGCCTTTGCCCGGGCCTGTGCTGAAGTCATTGTCTCCTTTAACCTGAAGCCCCATTTCACCTTTACCAATGACGCCTACGCAGGACTCTTTAACGGTATAGTCAGAAGTGATCCCTACTACGCGGGAAGTGAACATTTTCAAAGAAATACCTTTCTGCATATCATACACAATGGAGGCTGGCAGTACTTTGACGCCTACAACCGCCAGGAAAAAGATTTCGACCTCTTTCATCTCTTCAATCTTCCTGCCTGGCGCGCCGCAGAATTCTGCGATCCCCTGTTTCCTGAACGGATTAACTGCATGGCAACAGGCATTCGTTTTGCCGACCGTACCATTACCGTCAGCCCCTCCTATGCGCGGCAGATAGAATATGCCTGTGACGGCCTTGAACACCTTCTGCATAATGTTATAGGAGTCAGCAATGCTATTGGCAGTGATTTTCGGGAAAAAGTCATCAAGCGTTTCAAAGAATCTGATTTCATTGAAAACAACTACAACAGCCTTATTGAACATATTACCGTCAATAATTCGCTAAAACACAAAATCGAGCAGCGCTACCCGGAAATTCTCGACGGTCCCTTTGTCCCTGACAGCATCGATGACGGGATACGCCGTGACATAGTGATGCGGATGCGCAACAAGCTCCTGCTCCAGAAAGAGCGAAACCTTGTGGTAGATCCTGACCTGATACTCTTTTCAATGATCCACCGTATTTCAGAGCAGAAAGGCTTTCAACTTTTTCTTGAGGCTTCTGAGGGCATTTTCAACAACCTGGGCATCCAGGCAATAATCGGAGGTGCTGTATCGTCAGGAGACAAAAGGGGTGATGAAATAGCCCATGGACTCTATATGCTGAGCCAGTACTACCCGGGAATGGTCGATGTAAACATAGGTTTTCAGGATGTTGCGATTCCCCTTCTTTCTTCCGACATCTTCGGTATGCCCTCAATGCATGAACCGGGGGGAATATCTCAGCTGGAGGCCTTTGCCGCTGGATGCCTCGTTATAGCCCGTGCCACCGGCGGCCTGAGAGACACGGTATTCCCGGTACGACAGGAGGGCACAGAAGTTTCAGGTAACGGTTTTCTCTTTTCGGATTATCATTCCTGGGCCTTCTATGATGCCATGCAGCGGGCTTCGTCGTTCTTCAGGGAAAACAGTGAAGAGGCCCTTTACCTGGCCAGAAAAAATGCCGAAAAATCCGCTTATTTCTGGGACCGCCCCGCCCGTCAATATGTTTCTACGATTTACAATATGACTGAAACCATCAGGATACTTGATTAGCCATGAAGGTGAAGGGGCTCCATCTTATTCTTGTACCGGCCCTTTCAGGGGCCCTTCTCTGCCTCGCCTGCGGCACACCTGGTACCCCGCGCAAAAACGGGAAGGGACCGGAATTTTTAAAAAACATTCGAGGAGAACCAGTCATTCCCCGGGAGGCTAATACAATTCACATAACACTGGACGCGGCCGACGCCAGGGGCAGGGAAGCCGCCATTAAGCTTCACCAGAAGCTGGTCAGCGAACTGACTTCCGCCGGACGTCTTTCGGTTACAGAAAAAAAGATACCCAGTGACCTGCTGGCAAAGATACAGATCACCACCTACCAGGTACAGATCACCACCTACAACAGCTTCGGTACCCCGGAAAAAAAACGCCTTCTCATCAGGGCCCTCTGCACTCTGGTTGAGAAAAAAAATTCCAGGCCGGTGTTTTTTTTAGTTCCCATCCAGGCCTTCAGGGAATATTCAAGTACTGTGTCCCCGATAGAAACTGATACAGAAGCCGAAGATCATGTCCTTGAAGACCTGGCAGGGCGACTGGTATCACAGATTCACCAGGGCTGGTATACAGACCGTATGAGTAGTATTGAAAAAGGAAGAAAAAGGTAATGTCCTTTAAAAAATATCCCACAGTAAAAGAACTCCAGAAAGACCTGAAACAGAAAAAGATGCACCACTCCTACCTTATGCTGGGAGAAGAAGAAGGCGAAAAGGATAAATATATCGGCTTCATGGGAAAGATGCTTATACCCGATGAGGAAGAACGCCGAAGAGCAACCGGCCGTTTCCACCTCGAAAGTGAACAGCTTCTCGAAGCAGCAGACTTTGCTCTTTCCAGCTCAATGTTTTCATCAAAGAGAATATGTATTATTCGAAATCTTGACCAGATGAAAAGCACAAAGGCAAACCGTGAAATCTTTATCGAAATGATGAACAATCTCCCTGAGTCAACTACCCTGATAATGACGACAGAAAAAAACCGCCCCCCCGATTTTATTACCTCCAAAATGCAGGAAAGAATATTTACAACCCAGTTCTGGCGTCACTTTGATGCTGATATTTTCAGATACCTCCAGGGTACCCTTCAAAAGAAAGGAATCATCATGGATGAAAAGGCGATAAACATCCTTATTACACGTACTGGAAGAGATATAAAAAAAATAGATGATGCTGTTGACATGATATATTATTCCGGCCTTGAAGGAACAATAACTGCCCAGACAATCGAAGAGTATATTACCGATGTAAAAGATATAACAATCTATGAATTTATAGATGCCCTTTTTATGAAGAAAAACACAACACTTCCGCTTTTCAAAAAGCTCCACGAAGATGGTATACCAGAAGGAAGAATTTTTTACGAAATAAACAAGACCTTCGATCAGCTTGAAAAATATTATTTCCTGGCAGGCCGGGGCTCATCAATCGATGAGGCGTTAAAGGGATGCGGAATTCTTCCCCGAAATCGCGATAAATTTCTTTCCTTTTCAAGAAGCTATCCTGAAGTTGAAATCAAAAGGTTATTTCCACTCCTGGGAAAAGCTGAAATTGACCGAAGGGGAAACACATCATCCAAAAAACTGATATCCTCTCCTCTTTTTGAACTGGTTTCCCGAATGACTGGCCGCTAAACACGGCGTTCAATCATTTTTCGAAGAATCTGCCTCAACTGCTCCCTGAATATAAAATCTTTTTCAGTACTGAATTGATCAAAAAGAGGAACAATACTTGAACGATCATTAATCTGAAAAAGTGAAAAAAGGGCAGCAGACCTGACATATCGAATCTTATCATTTTTAATCATTTCCAGGAGTCCCCTCTGGCTCTTTGCAGAGCGGTAAATTCCAAGGGAACCAGCGATTTCTGCCCTGACACGGTAATCAGTATCTTTTTTAAACCTTAAGAGAAGATCAAGATTACGTTCATTTGTAATTTTGCCTAAAACATGTGCGGCTAGAATTCTCAATCTGAAATTTTCTTCCTTTGACAATACTTTTTTCAAAGCTGCAACATTCCCGGTTCGATTTATTTTCAACATTGATACGCTATATGTGGTGAAAAAGGATAAGGTATTTAATTTCCCTGTCTTCCTCTACTAAAAGCTGGTTAGAAAGAGCGAATGCCGTTCCCCCGAGATGAATCAGGTATAATGAGCGGGCGGCGGCCAGGCGAATATCCCTGTCCTTATCAGTTAATGATCTGGTAAGAACGAATGAAGACCCATGGTCCTTCAATGTTCCAATCACGCGAATCGCGGCAATGCGCACTTCACGATCGCTGTCATGTAATGCGGCTTTTTTAACAAGATACATTGCCTTTTTCAGTTGATTATTTTCAATACATCTCAGGGCATATATTCTTACCGACTTTACCGGGTCTTCCACAAGTTCTGTAATAACCGTATAAAAACGCATATCATATAAAGTCTGCATTGCTTCAAGGGCATAAATCCTCTTTACCGGGTTTCTGCTTCCTGACATGCGGAGAATAAAGGGATAAATTCTATCATCACCGTTCCGGCGCAAAACCATCCCCGCTTCCTGTCGAACCGCACTGAAACGGCTTTCCAGCTGACGGGCCACCGGCAAAACGATTCTCCGGTCACCCAGGGTCCCCAGATGTTTAATCACTTCAATTTTTAAAGGGAAAGAACCGGTTTCCTTGAGAATATCAATCCAGTAGAGAATTGTATTCTTTTTGTGGTAAATCTTCAGTGCCTTAACATATACATCTCTTTCTTCTGCATCATCAGCTTCAACAATTGCCCGTGCTATTCGGGGGATTAACTGGACTGGTTTCTTTGCGGTAATATCTTTCAGCGCTTCTGTTTTATCAGATTCAACACTACTGAGCTTTTTAAAAACACGATCATAGATTGCATCATCCTGCTCCCGGGCATAGAGATGGGGCAGACCGAGGACATGCAGAATTAAAAACAACTGAAAAAAAAGTTTAATATTTCTCGATATATTCATATTTTTAAAAGTTCCCAAGGATGAACCCTGAAGCCGGGGACTGGATACTATAAGATCGCACAACGAAAGCAATCAGATAGAAGCCCGGACAAAAAAGGCCGTACCAAAATGATACAGCCTCTGCGCATACAATGAAACCGGCCCTATTTAAGAGAGCCGGTAAGATAATTTTCAACTATCGCAGCAATGACTTCCTGGTTCATGACATCTTCACCACTTTTGTCATACTCGTATACAACAAGCATGATACCGCCTACCAGCATAGATGCGGTGATACCGGGATTCAAGCTGTCTTTAAAGATTCCCTGTTTCTTGAGTTCACTTATTTCTTCAGCGATGACGCTTTTAATACTATCGACAGACCGATTAACACGTTCAACAACTTCAAGATCGATGCCGACAATATCTTTAAATATAAGTTTAATCACAATCGGTTCGCTGAGAATCATTGATATTGACTGTGAAATTCTATTCTTTATGAAAATAACAATTTTTTCCTGAGGAGGATTAGTGCTTAAAAATTCCTGAAGGTCATCTTTATCAAGGACATCTTCTATTTTTTCAATAACCGAGTCCATCAGAGCATAAAGAATTTCTTTTTTATTGCTGAAGTACTGATATACCGTTCCACGAGCGATATTCAGTTTTTCGCATACCTGACCAATATGAGTACTCTGGAAACCTTTATCAATAAACATTTCCTTCGCAGTATCAATGATCTGCTGTTTTCTCCGTTCTCCCTTAGGTGGCATTCTTTTACCCCACTTTTTCCATACGATCTGCCCGATCTTTTTATACTGATTTTTTCAAAATGATTAAATCAAACGGCCTGAGGACCTTTTCATTCTTCTTATTTCTTCTTTCAAGGGAACAAGAGCTTCTTTCAGTTCTTTGATCATTTCATCAGCTCGTTCCTGAAGTTCCTTACTCATATCTAATATTCTTCCCTGAAATAATATATTGTCAGACTGAAATTTTTCAGTTTATCTCTATATATTATCGACTTACAGGGCCTTCTTACTGTAGCCGACTTTTCAGGAAAATATAAAAATTATGGATATATAATTTTAAATAGATATTTTAAGCTATTAATGTAAAATATAAAACACTGGGCAGGCTGGTC
>CAZPEK010000250.1:0-2695 GCA_964585555.1 uncultured Leptospirales bacterium
TTGCAAAAAGCGGCACCGTAAAATTTTCTATTAAGAATTGATCCCTGGATGAGAAACTTATGGCAACAAAGAAGAAAACTTCCCCCAAAAAAACGACTAAAAAAGCTCCGGCATCACCCCGGGGTAAAAATAAGAAAACAGCTGCCCGCACGGGAGGGCAGGGAAGCGCTTTTCTGGTCCTCCTGATCATGGTGCTTTTAACGGTCATTGTCCTGATGGCGGGAGATTATATCGCCCCCTTGAAGAAGAGTTTTTTCAGCTTTGAGAAAAAGAAAGTCACCAGGCGAAAAGAACCCCCTGGAAGAGAGAAAAAAATCGTCCCTGAGAAAAAAGAAAAAAAAGAAGTTATTTCGAAGGAAGAAAAAAAGCAAGAGCCTGAAAAAGCACCGGCACTAAAGAAGGTTTCGGTAAAAATATATTTCATGCGGGTAGATGATAAAACAGAAAAGGTTTTCCTTGCCCCGGTTCGCCGCAGGGTTGATGAATCTAAAAAGATAGAAGGGGCTCTCACAGAACTACTTAAGGGAATGTCCGGAAGTGAAAAAAGAAAGGGCTATCTGAGTGCTATACCGGCTTCTTTGAGGGTCAGAAAAGTACGGGTACGAAACGGGATAGCGGAAATAGATTTCAACTCTGTCATTGGTACCGGCACGGGCAATATTCTTGTAAGCCGTCTTGATCAAATCGTCTATACGACAACCCAGTTTAAAGAAGTACAAGCCGTACAGATAACCATAAACGGGCGCCGTCGTTCAGTGCTGGGAAGTGACGGTCTCTCCATCGGCAGCCCCCTCCACCGGAGAAAATAATATGCTTGAAGTAGAAATAAAATCGCCCTGCGCTGATCCCGATGCCATGAGAAAAATGCTGTCTGCTCTTGGTACCGGGCAGACCGAAGCGCGGGTTGACCGGGACCGGTACTTTAATCATCCGTCACGGGACTTTGCTGAGACCGATGAAGCAGTCAGAATACGCTCAATCGGCGACCGGCATTATCTCACCTACAAGGGTCCAAAGCTTTCAGCAAAAACCAAGTCACGGGTTGAAGAAGAAGTCTCTATCGCCGATGCTGAAACCGGCCGAAAAATCCTCACCGCCCTCAGCTTCACCGAAGTGCTTCTTGTTGAAAAAAAACGGGAAGTCTATAAGCTCAATGAAATAGAAATTTGCCTCGATACCATCGAAGGGCTCGGATCCTTTGTTGAGCTTGAGATCATGACTGACGATCAGCAGAAAGGTGAAGAGAAGCTTTTTGCCCTTGCGGGGCAGCTGGGGCTGAAGGAGTTTGTGAATATTTCGTATCTTGAGATGCTTTTGGAAAAGTAGAAAGTCACAAGTCACAAGTGGCAAGTTGCAAGGTATTTCTGCTGCCCTCACCCCCGGCCCCTCTCCCATATATAAAATTCAGGTATTTGATAAACCTTTTCAGGGAGAGGGGAGGAAGCGAAGAGGGCGGGCCGATGCCTTCGTCATATTTTCAAACCTTCAGGCTTGGCTCCCGGTTTCTCCCCCTCGCCCTGCAATAACTCATGAAAAATCTATAATAAAAATTTGGGAGAGGGGGCCGGGGGGTGAGGGCAGAACATAGAAAAAATACTTGGAATAAAAACAAATACTAAGTATATTTGAACCATAATTAACCATTGTGGTTCAAATGTGAGGCGATCAATGAAGTCAATCACCATACATAATCTAGAAGACTCCCTTGACTCTCGAATAAGAGAAAAGGCAAAAAAACAGGGAACCAGTCTGAATAAAACCATCCAGCTTTTATTGAAGCAGGCCCTCGGTTTAAAACCGAGGCCGAAACAGGATAACAAAGATGACTTTATGGATCTTTGTGGAGTCTGGTCTAAGAAAGACGCTAACGAATTCAGTAAAAATACCGGTGACTTTAACAGAATAGATGAATCAGACTGGACATGAAAAAGATACTCCTCGATACAAACGCCTACAGCAACTACCTCCGGGGAAACGAGACGGTCCTCGATGCTCTTTCGAAAGCCGATATCGTATATGTTTCAATATTTGTTCTCGGAGAATTGTATTCAGGCTTCAAAGGCGGGGCAAAGGAGCTGTGGAATAAAGATCTTCTCAATACATTTATTGAAAAACCAACAGTCTCTGTAGTTGATGCCACTATTGAAACATCAAAAATATTTGCTGACATTAAGCACTCATTAAAAAAATCAGGAAATCCAATACCAATCAACGATGTCTGGATTGCCGCCCACGCCTTTGAGACTGGTTCTGTCTTGATTACCTTTGATGAACATTTCAGTAAAATTCCCGGGCTACGGCTTTGGGATTATGTGAACGGAGAATAGAATTTTACTACCTTAAGCCTGACAGGAGGTCAGGATGATACGGTATAAAGCAATAGGGCGGCGCGGACGCGCACTCCCGCCCGTTGAGCCTCTCTGGCGATTGAAGAGCGCCCTTTTGTCTCTTTTGTGGCGAGACAAAAGAGGCCCCCGGAGGGACTCCGAAAAAAAGGTTTCTTGAAAAAACATTTCAGCCATTTCCGAACTGAACAGATACTACAAACAGTTTAAGTCTGCTAAATACAAAAAAAGATGCTTTCTTAAAAGCATCCTTTCTTTATAAGTAATAGTTAAATTAATTAAGATCTATCTCAAAGAGTAATTCTTCTTTTTAAGATCCTCAATAATCTTCTTCTGCATCGCATCGATCT
>CAZPEK010000250.1:2705-5979 GCA_964585555.1 uncultured Leptospirales bacterium
GACCCGATACAACAAGCAGCTTAAGGTTGCTGAATACAAAAAAGAGATGCTCTTCTCAAAGCATCCCTTTCCAATAAGTAATATGTGAATTTTTAAATTTATCTCAAAGAATAATTCTTCTTCTTAAGATCCTCAATAATCTTCTTCTGCATCGCATCGATCTCATCAGGCTCAAGAGTCCGATCCTTTGCATTCATGATAACCCTGAATGAAACAGACTTTTTCCCTGCCTCAAGCTGTTCTCCCTGGTAGATGTCAACGACATCAACAGAACTGATAAACTTCTGATTGCTGTTAGCGATAATTTTAGCAATGGTATTTGAATAAATGCCTGAATCTGCGACAACCGAAAGCTCAAAGGGAACATCAGGATATTTCTGCAGTTCATTAAACTTGATGGTCTTTTTCTTCGCATCGAGAAGAATATCAAGGTCAAGGTCAAAGATTGCCGCGCTTCCGTTGATATCAAAATCCTTGTAAACCCGGGGATGAAGCTCAAAAATCAGTCCCGCGTCTTTTTTGTCAATGATCACAGACAGGGACCGTGCCGGGTGAGCATAGGGAGGAAGATTGTCTTTTGCCGGTCGAAGGTCAACCTTTGCAAGGCGCAGTTTTTCAATAAGACCAAGGGCGACTTTTTTAGCACCATAGAACTGGGGCGCATCAGCCTTTTTGGCGAAAACAGCACCGGTAATTCTTGAGTTTTCTGTTACCAGGTCAGGACTTGTACGGTCTTTTTTCAGGTAGACCCGGCCGACTTCGTAAATTCCGAAGGTGTCGTGGTACCGCTGGTTGAATTCAACATTCTGTACCAGGTTGGGTATCAGGCTTCGGTTGAGGCGGTCCTGTTCTATTGAAAGGGGATTGCGAAGCCGCAGCTCTTTGTCTTCGTTAATCTTGAGCTTGTTGAGCATATCTTCGCCGATAAAAGAGTATCCGCTGACTTCGGTCATATTGAAATTAAAACTCAGGATTTCTTTGACCTTTCTTTCAAGGAGACGCTTCTGGTTCTGCGCCGGGGGTGTACAGGGAACCATAGGTGAACGGGGTGTAATGTTATCATATCCGTAAATTCTTCCTACTTCTTCAACGATATCGGCGGGGATGCTGATATCCTTGGTGGCCCGGTAGTGGGGGACGCCGATAGTTACACTTCCTTTGTCATCTTTTATATCAAAATCCAGTGCCGTGAGGATTGAGATTATTTTTTCGTCAGATAGATCTTCTCCCAGGTTTTTTCTGATGTATTCTGTAGTTGTTTCAATGGTAATAGACGCAAGCTTTTCAGGGTAGGCGTCAATAACAGGAGTCTCAGCTGTTGCCTCGGGGCAGCACTGCTTAATGAGGTCGTAGCAGCGTATCAGGGCGCCCCGGGTCAGCTCGGGTGAAAGAGATTTTTCAAACCTTATTGCCGCCTCGGTGCGATTGTTAAAACGGTGGGCTGTTTTTCTGATGGTGACAGGGTTAAAGTTTGCCGCTTCAAGAACAATCTCGCTGGTGCTGTCTTCAATTTCACTGTTGCCGCCCCCCATGACACCGGCGAGAGCAATGGGGCCTTCGCGGTCGGCGATAACGATGTCTTCTTCTGTCAATTCATGTTCTGTTTCGTCAAGGGTAACAAGCTTTTCTCCTTTTTCCGCCATACGGACAATTATTTCAGTTCCCCGGAGTTTTTTACGGTCAAAGGCATGCATCGGTTCGCCGATTTCAGCCATTACGTAGTTGGTGACATCGACGATATTGCTGATGGGCCGCATACCGATTGAGGTAACCATTGCCTTGAGCCATTCGGGAGATTCGCCGATGGTAATGTTTTTTACCACCAGGCCGCTGTAGCGGGGACAGTGTTCACTGTTTTTTATTGTAACGGTCAACTCATCATTGCTGTTAAAGGTCTTTTCGAGGTCCCAGTGTACCGGATCCTTAACGGGCCGGTCGTAGAGAGCGCCTATTTCCCGGGCAAAGCCTTGATGGCTCCAGAGGTCGGGCCGGTGGGTGATAGATTTATTGTCGATCTCAAAGCGTACATCCATCCAGTCAGGAAAAATTTCGCTCATCGGTTTTCCAAGAGGGGTGTCGGGGGGAAGTATCAAAATGCCTGAATGATCTTCAGAGAGTCCCATTTCTTTTGCGCTGCAGAGCATTCCTGTTGATTCTTCGCCCCGGATTTTTGATTTTTTAATGACAAATTCTTCGGTGAACCGGGTTCCCACCAGGGCAAGGGCGACGATATCGCCTTCTTTGTGGTTTGGAGCACCACAGACAACCTTGAACTGCTCAGAGCCGGTATCGATATCACAGAGGCTCAGCTTGTCAGCATCGGGATGTTTCTTCTTGGAAGTAACCTTTGCCGTGACGATGGTTTCCAGGAATTTGTTCATGTAGTCAATGGATTCAATTTCCGCGGAAGACATGGTGATTTTAAGGCCCAGATCTTTCGGGTCGATATCACTGATATCAACCATGGTTTGAAGTATATTTCTTGATAGCCACATAGTATTGCCTCGTAATTAGAATTGGTGAAGGAATCTGATGTCACCGCTGAGAAAGTGACGGATGTCATTTATTCCGTAGCTCATCATCACCAGCCGGTTCAGGCCGAGTCCAAAGGCGAATCCTGACCATTCGTCGGGATCGATGCCTCCGGATCTGAGTACATTGGGGTGAACCAGCCCGCAGGGAAGCAGTTCAACCCAGCCGGTGTGCTTGCAGACGCTGCATCCCTTTCCGTTGCAGATCAGGCAGTGTATGTCCAGTTCAAAACCCGGTTCCACAAAGGGAAAATAACCGGGACGAAGCCGGATTACAACTTCCTTCTTGAAAATTTCTTTGAGAAGCTGTTTCATGAAAAAGATCAGATGGGCGACGGAAATATCCTTGTCGATCATCATTCCCTCTACCTGGTAAAAGGTGTTTTCATGGGACGCGTCAGTAGATTCATACCTGAATACACGGCCCGGTCCGATAACCCGGAAGGGGGGTGTGAGCTTTTCCATTCCCCGCACCTGGATTGCCGAGGTGTGGGTCCGCAGGAGGTTATTGTCTTCAGTCCAGAAGGTATCCTGCATGTCCCGGGCAGGGTGGTGCTTCGGAATGTTCAGGGCTTCAAAGTTATAATGTTCTGTTTCCGCCTCGGGGCCGTCGAGAATTTGAAAGCCCATGGAGGTAAAAATATCTTCTATCTCGTACTGGATCTGGGAAATTGGGTGAATAAAGCCGTCATGGGAGGTGAAAGTGTCTTTTTCATTGTTAAGAGTGACGTCAATCCAGTCTT
>CAZPEK010000251.1:0-5901 GCA_964585555.1 uncultured Leptospirales bacterium
ATGAGCTCTTCTGGACTCAGAATTTTTGTATCAACTATGAGAATCCTGAAGGAGTCCAAGAGGAAACTCAAGTTAAGTAATATGAACAATGCTGTTAAAAAAATATTTGAAGTTGTAGAGCTAATGGATATGTTTGATATCTACGAAACAGAAGAAGAGGCTCTTCAGGCTTTTAAAAACGAATAAGCACTATTTAATGTCCTTTGAAAAACAGAATATCAAAGAAAATTAAAAACAATGGGTCAGTAACGAAGTCATCTGTTTTTAAAGCTCCATTTGCAGATGCCAGTAAGCTAGCAGAGTATGAAAAAGATATAAAAAAGGGAATAGAAAACTATTCCCTTTTCCATTTTTTCCCGGATTTTATCTGGCCGGCATGGATAACTGATGGCATAACTTCAGGCGGGTTAAATATTCAACCGCCCCTGTTGCTGAACAGGACACGACGGCACTGGGCATCCGTTGGCACGTTGCTCTCCGGTGACCGGCTTCTCATTGATAGTTCCCTGATGATGGTTCCGGCCTTTAGTCAGTGGTCTCTGGAACCGTGGATATATTCTGAGGGCGAAATCATCAGACCCTCCTCTCAGGGGATTAAAACTGATTTTTCCCTTGATTACAAGTCATCAATATTTTCCGCCCAGTGGTCATACAAGAATATCAGCATGCACCTTGAAGTTTACTGTGCCCGCATCAAGAGCGATGAAGCGGTAATAGATTTTTCCTGGAAAGGGAAGAATAAGAAAAATGATGCGGTTATCCTGGCAGTGAGACCCTGTAATTTCGATTCGATCGGCAGCATATATGATATCAGTTTTGATAAATCTGATAATGTTGTTAGTGTCAACGGCAGCGAGTTTCTTTGTTTCGGTGATAGTCCGGGTTTCCTTTTGAGCGGTAACGGAGAATCAGGAGACCTTGATTTTGAGGACAGAGAGCTTCGAAAAAATATCTCCTGTGAATATGGACTGGCCTCAATGGCAGCAGGTTTTCCCTGTCAGGGAGGGGAAGGAAATGTTTCCTGCAGAATGCTTCTTCAGCAGGGTGGGACGCTTGGAAGAGATGGAATTGACCTCTCCCCGGCAAAAGAAGAATATTCAAAATATATCTCCCTGCGAACCAGTGCGGGAATGAAACTTAAGGTTCCTGATAAAAAATTCCAAAAATGGTTTACCTCACAAAAACTGGTTCTTTCCAATCCTCTTCTCCCGGGAGGGAAGGGAGCGTCAAATGATCAGTTTGCTGCAAGTGATTATCAACAGGTTATTGTGATCAAGGCATTGATTGCTGCTGGTTATCTTGAAGAAGCTTCCCGTATTATAAAACAGAATCTTAAATTATTGTCAGCATCTGAGAAGAATACTTCCTTTAAAGAAATTCTTCGCTTTTGCTACATTATTATTGCCTTTACTGAATACTATATCAATACACGGGATTCTGTGTGGCTGCAGGACAATTATCATATTGTTAAAGATGGAGGAGATGTTATTGTCAGGTTTTTAAAGAATATTTCTTCAGTAAAAGATTTGCATACCAATGGAATCATTCACTACCTGAAAGAAACCCCTCATCCATCGGATATTATTGTTCAGAGTTACTGTCTTGAATCAATGGCATATCTTGCTCGATGTATGGGGCTTTTCGGTGATGAAAAGAAATATGAGAAGGAAAAGTCACGACTCGTTGCCATGGCGGTTGATGAGGTGAATTCCATCTTGAATCGTAAAACCCGTAATTCCTTTTTCATGTGTAATCTCTACGGGGCCTATCCCTTTACCTTGAAAGAGTTTTCCGGCGACCTGGCCCTGCTGCTTTCAGAAGAGATAGTGAAGTTTTACGGCAGTATGCCCCTGAATATTCCTTCATATGGTTCTGACATGCTTAACTCTGCTCTTGTCTGTTCAAATCTGATTATTCAGGGAAAAGAAAATGCCAGAGATATGATTGGGCAAATCCTCAACCCGGGTGATAAAATGCTTTATCTTCCCGATTTTATCAATGCTGCCAGTGGAGCAGGTTGTTTCGGCAATGGTTCATCTATTCCTGTCGGGGCCGCCTGTTTTCTTATGCTCAGAAATATGATATTTGTCGATCATGAGAGTCATCTTGATATTTTTCCTGTTCCCCAGGATAGCTGGTTGAAAGCAGGAAAAGAGGTACATGTTGAAGGGGCCCCTTCACGGTTTGGAAAAATAAATTTTTCAGTAAAGAGCACATCAAACGAAATAAATTTCTTTTTTGAAGATTTGCCGAAGTTCATTCCACCTGAAATCAGGATTACAATGCCCTTTTCCTTTAAAGTAAAGGAAGGAGATGATTTTATTATTAAAAAGCAGATTGGCAATACCATTTATATCAATGGCTGGCCGTCACTGTTAAAAATGATACGTAAATAGAGCATCTACTTCTTTTAGCTGTCTTTTTGGAAAACCTGCTTTTTTATCTTTGTAGATCAATTCCCTGTTTGCTGTAAGAAAAAGCGTAAATCAGTTTTTTCTTAATATAAATTATCAGGGAATAAATACTGTTATTTATTTATTTCTATTTTTTTTATATGAAGAAAATGACGACATTAATAGTAGAATAATTCAGGTTAAATGACAATGATACTGCCGGTTCTGGTAACCCTCATCGTAATCTTAGGCTCAGTAGTATATTATATATACTATCTGGCGCCAAAAATGAATCCTGTAAACAGGGCTCAAAGCTTTCTTGATGAAAATCAGGTAGAGGAAGCTATTCTTGAATTTAAAAAAGTTCTGGATCGTAATCCATCCAACTTTCTTGCTCATTTTAAGCTTGGTGAATTGTATTTTGAACAGGATATGGTTGATCAGGGTGTTCTTCACTTTGAAGAAATTGTGAAAATCGGGCAGTACAGTCACGAAGTTGAAAAAATTGATGTCATGAGAAGCCTTGGTCGAGCCTACCTGGGCAGGGAAGAATTTGATAAGGCATTTGATATATTTGTTGAAATTTCAAGGATATATCCAGGTGATATAGAAGCCCTTTACCAGGTGGCCTTTATTGCTCTTGGCCAGGAGGCCTTTGACTTTGCATACCGGCATTTTGACAGGCTCGTTAAACTTAAAAATGATAAGAGTTTTGAAATTCTATTTGGCGCTGGTATGTCAGCTTATCAGAATCAGAAAACAAATGAAGCAGTTGAATTTTTTAAGAAGGCCCTGGCTATAGATGCCCATTCTGAAATCGGAAATATTGCCATGGCCTTTGCTCTGCAGAGAAAAAGAGATTTTAAAACAGCAGTAAATTATGCAAAAATGGTTGCTGATAATGCCAGTGAACTGCCGGCAGTAATGATTTCAAAACGTATCCTGGGGATTCTTCTTATGCAGGCGGGAAGGGACGATGAAGCCATTAAAGTCTTTGAAGAGCTTGTCGAGATATCAAAACAAAATGAAATGAATGATGAGCTTATCATGGCTCTCTATGATTTGGGATTCATTTGTATTCATGCTGAAAAAACACAAGTTGCCTATGAATTCTGGAATCAGCTGTACCAGCTGGATAGAAATTATAAAAGAATTGTTCATCTGGTAACCCTTTTAAGAAAGGAAATGGATACGGAAGAAAGGAAGAAAATTGACCAGAACCAGGATTCTGTTATGAATTATATCAGCGAATGGTTGCAGGAAACTTTTCCTGAAAACTTTGTCTGGAAGATATGTGGATTAAAAAATAATATTCAATTTGATATCATGACTATAATCAGGGCTCGAACCTATGATGCCCGGCAGGGATCTGTGAAGAGTACATCACGGGGAACCGATGAAGGTGGTACTGTGCAGCTTGATACATTGTATAATCTTGATGTAGAAAATTTCAGGATTACTGCAAACAGAATAGTTGAAAAGCTTGGATTTTTTGTCGATGAAATCCTGCCAACCTATAGAGATTCTGACGGGGTTGATTTTATGGCCCATGGTGCTTCTGATAAAAAGAAGGCACTGGTCTGGTTTCGGAGGTGGGATGACGCTAAAGTCGGCGAAATACCTTTACGAAATTTTGCTCAGGCTATTAATGATGCTAAAGCTGAAAAGGGTCTGTTTATAACAACCAGCGAGCTGACTCCTGCGGCAGTAGGAGCGCTTTCGAGACTTTCAAAAGTTGAAGTTATCTATCCAGATCAGATTAGTACTCTTCTCAGCGGTATGTTGAAATAACCTGATTTCACAGGAAACTTGTAAAATATGATAACCGGAAAGACTACAGAGGTATTGAAATCGGAAATAGACTGGGAAGATTTTTCCTTCAGGTTTGGGAAAAAGGATAAAAAGGAAGAACTGGCAGAATCGATAGACCGGTATGGAATTCTTGATACGCCGACAGTAGTTAAAGGGAAGGGAAAATTTAAAATTTTTTCAGGGTTCAACCGCCTTGAATCTTTAAAAAAAAATCAAAATCTTTTTTCAGTGATCATCATAAATGAAGTAACTGAAGAACTTCTTAAAAAAGAAGCAGGGAAGAAGTCGTTTAATGACAGAATCGGGATATCCGGAAAAATAAGATTGTGCGAGATATACGAGAAATATTTCAGCAGGAATTTTAAGGCATTAGAAGACATAGGAAAATATATCGGAGGTATTCCGATTGATTTTTTTCCAGGTAAAGAAAATTTCAGCAAACTGGCCGGTTTCAGTGAAGAATTTAAAGATTATCTCGATGAAAAAGATGTTTCTTTTAAGGTAGTAAGAAGTTTTTTATCTATCAGCAGTTCAATTCAGAAAATACTTATCCCACATGTTATCCAATGGAATCCGGGAAAAAATAACTTTAAAAAATTGATAAATGTTATTTTGGATATTGAACAGCAGGGTGAAATCCAAAATCTTTTGGATTCTTTGAATGAAATCGAAGAAAAAGGGGAACCCGGTAGTTTTGATAAGTTTTATGCCGGTCTTTCAATGATGCGCTATCCCGCATATACTGAGATGGTTGCGGAGAAGGACCGCCTTTTAAAAATGCTGCAAATCCCTTCAATACATTTTGTCGTACCGGAATTTTTTGAAGGAGATGAAATTATTCTTCAGGCAAGAATTAAAAGAAATGAAAAACCGGAAGATGTCATTGAAAAAATAAATAGACTCGATAAAGAACTGATTGTCCGGCTTTTACATCTTTTATAGTTAATGAACCGTATCTTCATCTTCTTCTTCGATGTCGGAGTCATCAAAAAGCTTGTTCGTCTGTATGAGCAGCAGCAGACTGTTGAAAACAAAACCTGAAACCATAAACTGAGCCAGTTCCTGATGTTCTTCTCCCATATTAAAAAGCTGATGGGTAATGTAGATACAGTTATCCATCAGCTCTTTGAGAAAAAATTCATTTAGAATATCAATAGACTCTTCATTTCTATTTTTGCTGTCGACTTCATTCTTCGATTCGAAAATTATCGTTTCAAGAAGTTCCTTGAAAAATTCATCGAAGTCCTGATTGTAGGGTATCTCTATTCCGTTTTTTAATTTTATCATGAAAAATACACTTTATGCCTGTAATGTAAAATAGGGATGAAGGTATTTTTCCTGTTTTCGGGTGACTATTTATCAATGTTTTCCTGGAGTTTGTCAAACTTGTCTTTAAAAAGATCCCCCAGGGTCGTGCCGCCCGCTGCATCAGATTTTTCTTTGAAATTCTGATATTCCTTCATCTCTTCGTTTTTCCGGGCTCCTTTTGCGCTCAGAATAAGTCTTCTTTCTTCAGGTGATATTCGGATAACCGCGACAGTCATTTCCATACCAACAGGAAAGTCTTTCTGTATGTCGGCTCCCCGGTCATTCGTGAGTTCTTCTCGTGGCACATATCCAAGCATGCCATTAGAGAGCCTTATGTTGACCCCTGAAGAACGAGATGTTTCTATTATACCAGTTTGATTGGTCCCTG
>CAZPEK010000252.1:0-4390 GCA_964585555.1 uncultured Leptospirales bacterium
ATGAATTTCTTTACCAATTTCTCATCCTTCAATGTAACTGCTAATTCTCTTCTCAAAGAAAGCATACCTTTGTTCTTCCTTCCAAGTGCAATCATAGAGTCCGCATTTGTTTTTAAAACCTTTGCTTTTGGAGATGTGGTCACTACATGTCCGCTCTCAAACAAAGATCTAATCTGATTGATCATCAATGCTTTTCTGTTTGATGCTTTTCTACCTAATTTTGCTTTCTTTACACCTTTGTACATGATTTTTAACTCTTAATGTTAACACCGTATTGATTTAAAAGTTCGATAACTTCATTCAAAGATTTGTTACCAAATCCTGGTAAGTTCAAAAGCTCAGTTGCTGTTGTATTTCTCAAGTCTGCAATTGTCTTGAAGTTCCCAGCTAAAAGACCAGTCTTTGATCTCTTAGAGATTGGTAAATCTTCTATCTTCCATGATCCGATCTCATCTGTTTCATCTGCAGAGACCTCTGCTGCAACTTCTGCAGTATTTGCGATGGAATTACCCTGGAAAAAACTGGATGTCATTACCTACTCATGGCAAAAAGTTCTTGGCGGCGAAGGAGCCCATGGGATGCTGATACTTTCACCACGAGCTGTTCAAAGGCTTGAATCCTTTACCCCTGACCGCCCATTGCCGAAAATCTTCCGTTTAACAAATGGCGGCAAATTAATTGATGGTATTTTTAATGGTGCAACAATTAACACCCCTTCCATGCTCTGTAATGAAGATTACCTGGATGCGTTATCCTGGGTGGAAAGCATCGGCGGTACCGCTGAAATGATCAAACGAAGCGAAGAAAACTATTCGTTATTCATCGACTTTGTAGCAAAAAATGACTGGATTGAATTTCTGGCAGAAATTCCTGAAACCCGGTCAAATACCAGCGTATGTTTTAAAGTCGACCTGGACAGTGAACAGCTGAAAGGCTTCATTAAAATTCTGGCTGATGAAAAAGTCTGCTACGATTGCAAATCATACAAAGATGCTCCTCCAGGACTCCGCTTCTGGTGCGGCGGTACGATAGAAAAAACAGATATCGAAGCCCTCCTTCCCTGGCTTGAATGGGCCTATAGCGAGGTAAAATAAGATCAAAGACGAGAATGCCGCGTTACATCGTCGCCTTTAACGCGGCATCGTCGCTTATATCCCGCCGGCTCACTTCATCTTGATATATGCTGAAAGATTACTGATTATATAACCAAAAGCGACCAGATAAACCATGCAGGGTATAAAACACATTTTCAGCCAGAGTATCGCCGCAGCAATCATGGCAGTTATTTTCATACTGCCTGTTTCTGCAGAAACCAGTCATGAATATCCGGGAACACTCGAACTGATTATTACATCAACGTTTCTCCTTTCGGCGGGAGCCATTGACCACTGGGGGCACACCGGGCATGTTCAGCCCAATGAATCGGCAGGCACGCTGGATTACCGGATCAATGATCACTACGGACCCCCAAGCCGCCCCGCGGCTGTGGCCGGCAGCATTACTTACTGGAGTGCCATGGCAGTTCCGGTGACACTTTACGGCCTCAAGGTCATCATCGACCCGGGCCCCCTGCATGTCCGTATGGGTCTGACCTGGCTCCAGGGATTTACCGCCGTCTATTTCACAACCCAGATATTCAAGGTTTCGGTCCGGCGCCACCGCCCCAATGGCAAAGATACCGGTTCTTTTTTCTCGGGACACGCGTCTGTCAGTTTTTATTCAGCCGCATTCATGTCGGGCTACCTGGGTGATGTAATCGCCTCAAAAACAGGCACTTCAGCTGGAGGGGTTCTGATGGCGAGAGTTCTGCCCCCGGTGCTTCTCTACAGTGCTGCCGGTTTCTGCGCCTGGTCAAGAATTCGCAATCATAATCATTATTTCAGTGACGTCATGGCAGGAAGTGCCGCGGGAATACTAATTGGCAACCTTGCATACTACCTGTTCTTTCCCCGGCAAAAAAGCAGAAACAGCAGCATATCTTTTTTTCCCCTGCTGCTGCCGGATGCCAGCGGGCTTGCGGTGCAGCTCTCCTTTTGAATCACATAAAATGAATTTCATAACATGTTTAATAAACAGCCAGCCCGGATATCACCAACTGGCATATACTACAATATATCTTATTGAGACCCTCCCCTCCTCCCATCAATACAATCAGGAAAAGGGACTGGTTGCAATAAAATCATAAAAGCAATCTTACAATTCCCATTTTAAAATGGTTTTCAATTCGCTTTCCTTCAACTTGCCAAATTTTGGCATTCTACCTTTTGATACGGAATCAATAATAATACTTTTTCTGGCACAGATTGATTCTTTTGTTTTAAAATCACCTTTATGACAGAGTGAGCACCTGTCTTTAATAACACTTACAGTTGCATTTCCTGGAAGTTGTGCACATGGGCGCCGCGCCGGGGGTAATGAAATGGATTGAGAAGGATAATTTTGAAGTTTAATTCCGCTACAGGCATAAATAAATGAAGTGGTGATAAGAAGTACAAACAATACTCTGGCTTTCATAATTTCTCCTTAATTTATTGATACAATTTTTTTATATAAGCCGTCGGAGTGTAATCACTCCGGTATTTCCCGAATAATCTGCGTACCCCAATATTATTTTTAACTCAAAAAAGCGGGGACATCCATCCCCGCTTTTAATACTGCAGAAATTACTATCTTCAGTATATTACTTCAAATGTGCCTTAACTTTCTCAACAACATTCTCAGCGGTAAAGCCGAACTTCTTCGCCAGCTCACCGGCTGGTGCCGATTCGCCGAAGTGCTCAAGGGTGACAAAAAGCGCCCCGCTTCCCGCGTATTTTTCCCAGCCCATTGAACGTCCCGCTTCGATAACTGCAACAGGCACCCCGGGGGGAAAAAGCGATTCCCGGTAGGCCGCATCCTGCTGATCAAAAAGATACCATGAAGGGAAAGAAACCACTGCCGCGTTGATACCTTCGGCTTCAAGTTTTACCGCCGCTTCGATGGCAACATGAACCTCTGAGCCGGTTGCGGTGAGAATGATATCAGCACTGCCTTTAGCATCGCGTATAACGTAGGCACCCTTTTCAAGATTCACGGCTTCACCGCCGCCGGTGCGGTCAAGAACCGGCACATTCTGCCGGGTCAGGCAGATCACCGTCGGCCCGTCAGTTCGCTTCAGGGCCTGAAGGTAGGCCTCACAGGTCTCTTCGGCATCGGCAGGTCGAATAACATTCAGCCCCGGAATCAGCCGCGCCGCCGCGAGCTGTTCAACAGGCTGGTGGGTCGGCCCGTCTTCTCCTACAAAAAATGAATCGTGGGTGAATATATATAATGTCTGCAGTTTGCTCAGAGCCGCGAGCCGTACCGCGGGACGCATGTAGTCCATGAAGATAAAAAATGTTGATGAAAAAGGAATAAACCCGCCATAGTAGGCAATGCCGTTCTGTACCGCCCCCATTGCGTGTTCCCGGATACCAAAATGGATATTTCTCCCGACGGCATTGTATCCCGATTCGCTGTATCCCTTAACGAAGGTCTTGTTGCTGGGCCCCAGGTCTGCTGAGCCGCCGATAAGATTCGGGAGCTCCCGGAATAGAACTTCCAGCACTTTACCGCCGGCACTTCGGGTGGCAACTGAATCACCAGTTTTAAATGAAGGAAGTGAAGGCCGCAGGGAGCCGGTATCCGGTGCGCTGAAGTATTTGTCCCAGGCTGCCTTCAGTTCGCCGGTCACCGAGGCATCAAAGGTCTTCTGCCACTTTGTGTAAACTTCCTTCAACTCATCTTTTCTTTTTTTGAAAGCCTCATATACCGCATCATCAACCTGGAAAAAACTTTCAGGATCGACGCCGATATTTTTCTTTGAAGCCGCGACCTCATCGTCACCCAGGGGCGCGCCGTGGGAAGACTCGCTTCCCTCTTTGCCCGGGCTTCCCTTGGCGATACGGGTACGGGCAATAATCAGTGAGGGCTTTGCGGTCTCTTTCTGCGCCGCAAGCACGGCAAGTTCAATTTCCTCAAAGCTGTGGCCGTCAATTTTCTGCACATGCCACCCGCAGGAATCAAAACGCTTTTTCACCTCTTCAGAAAAAGTAAGGTTCGTGTCGCCCTCGATGGATATATCATTGGAGTCATAGATGTATATTATTTTTCCCAGTCCCATGTGCCCTGCCATGGAAGCGGCCTCGTAGCTGATGCCCTCCATCAGGTCTCCGTCACCGGCAATGGCGTAAATGTGATGATCGATTATTTTTTCATTGTCGTTAAACTCCCGGGCGAGCATCTTCTGGGCCATTGCCATACCGATGCCATTGGCAAAGCCCTGGCCCAGGGGGCCCGTGGTGGTTTCAACACCCGTGGTATGACCGAACTCAGGGTGCCCCGGAGTCAGGCTGCCGAGCTGTCGAAAACT
>CAZPEK010000252.1:4400-5871 GCA_964585555.1 uncultured Leptospirales bacterium
GTCATCCATGGTCACGTCGTAGCCCGAGAGGTGAAGCATTGAATAGAGGAGCATGGAGCCGTGTCCCGCAGAAAGGATAAAGCGGTCCCGGTTGGGCCAGGCGGGGTCTTCAGGATTGTACTTCATTATTTTTCCCCAGAGAACCGCGGCTATTTCAGCGCAGCCCATGGGCATGCCGGGATGACCGGAATTCGCCTTTTGAACCCCGTCCATGGCGAGAACCCGGACAGCGGTGGCTATTTTTTTCAGTTCATCTTTTTTCATTGTCATGGCACTACTCCCTCAAAGATATTTTATATTAAAAATGAGCGATCGCTCACTTTTGGAATTTCAATGATTTTTTTGCAAGCAGTATTTATTTTTTTGTCTGAAGGCGCGAAATTTTGAAGGCGCGAAAGCGCTTTCGCGCCTTCAAAATTTCGCGTCTTCATTGAAACGCGCCTTCACAAGTACGCTACCGGTCAGCCGAGAAGGCCGGTGCTGAAATATCGCTCTGCCCGGTCGGGAAGCACGGTTGCCACGGTGAATCCCGGGTGATGTTTTACCACCTGGCGGGCCGCCCAGATATTGGCGCCGCTGCTGGTTCCCACGAGAAGAGAATCCTTGGCCGCCAGTTCCCGTGTGGTGGCGATAGCCTCTTCATCGGTAATTTCCATAATCTGGTCAATAAGCTTTACATTAAGAACCTCGGGGATAAACCCGTCTCCGATTCCCTGTATCTGGTGGAGCCCCGGTTCATGCCCCAGGAGAGCCGAAACATTCTGCGGCTCTACAGCAATAATCTTTATGTCAGGATTGTGCTCTTTGAGAAATTTACCAATCCCCTGTATGGTGCCCCCGGATCCGATACCGGATACAAAGGCATCGATTTTTCCACCAGTCTGACGCCACAGCTCCGGGGCGGTAAACTGGTAGTGGGCCATGGGATTGTTCGGATTGGCAAACTGGTTGGGCATGTAAGCCCCCCGCTCTTTCTGTATCTCAAGGGCTTTTTTAATTGCGCCATCAACATTTTCAGAATCGGGAGTTAAAATCAGCTCTCCCCCCAGCACCCTGATGATATTTTTCCGTTCTTCGCTCATGCCTTCAGGCATTACGATCGTAACGTCATACCCTTTGCTTCTTCCCACCATGGTAATGCCGATACCCGTATTGCCGGAAGTCGGTTCAACAATTGACATGCCCGGCTTAAGGTTTCCTTCGAACTCCGCCATTTCAATCATCGAAAGGGCGACCCGGTCTTTGACGCTCCCGCCGGGATTAAGAAACTCAGCCTTCGCCACTATCGGTTCATTATTAAGCTGTATCAGGGGTGTGTTTCCTATGAGAAAAATTTTGGTTATGATATTATCTGGCATAAAATAAAAACACCTTTTATAGGTATTATAATTAAGGAGTAATTAACTTTTTATTTATTTTAAGCTAAAAATTACGAAAAAGCAAGTATTAATATTTTTAGCTAATAATAAAT
>CAZPEK010000253.1:0-5825 GCA_964585555.1 uncultured Leptospirales bacterium
AGCCCCCGGCCGATGGATAATTAATCTGTTCGAATATTTTTTATCGGCCACCCCCTATCTATCTTCGGGGGTGGCTAAACGGTAGCATGGGTACAATTTCAGGCTACTTGAGCCGGGGGCTCGTGAAGTTGAAAATGCGCCGGTAAAGAATCGTAGAGAAAGGAAGTAAAAGGGATCCAAGAAAAATTCCCAGAAGGTCAGCAGCAATATCCCAAAAAGAAAATTCACGCCAGGGAAGGAAGAACTGGAAGGCTTCTATAGATATTCCCAGAAGGATCAAAGCGGCAGCCAGTTTCATTACACTGTTTTTATATACGATTCCGCCGACGAGGAAAAGCCAGAGAAAAGCCCCGCTATGAAGAAATTTATCACCAAAGGTTTCACTGCCCGGGACTGAGCCGGGAGTAAATGACAGGTATAAAATTATGATAATTGAAAAACTAAAAATATAAAAAGTGAAAACATCAACTTTAGGTTTATTACTCACAATAACCAGCTCACTGAATAAACATTGCATCGCCGTAAGAGAAGAAACGATAATTTTTCTCCACTGCCTCACGATATGTATCCATTATCAAGTCGTAGCCTGCAAAGGCCGAAACAAGCATAAGAAGTGTTGAGTAGGGGGTGTGGAAGTTCGTGATCAATCCGTCAATAGACTGTACCTTTCGGGGAGGATAAATGAAAATATCCGTATCCCCTACCCCGGCGGCATTTTTTTTATCCCGGTAGGTACTTTCAAGCACCCTCAGGGAAGTTGTCCCCACGGCAATTATTTTTTTCCCATTCTTACGCGCCTCATTAATTGCAGAGGCTGTGTCATCAGGCAGATAGAAGGACTCCCGGTGCATTTTATGTTCAGCAAGGTTACTGTTCCTCACCGGCTGGAATGTGCCCCAGGAAACATAAAGGGTCAAAAATTCAAGATCAATATGCTTGTCTTTAAGGACCCGAAGCAGTTCTGAAGTAAAATGAAGCCCCGCTGTGGGAGCCGCAACCGCCCCGGTCTCACTGGCGTAAACGGTCTGATACCGTTCAGAGTCTTCTTTTTCAGGGCTGCGCTGAATATACGGGGGAAGCGGCAGCTCACCAATTCTCTCAAGGAGCTCATCACTCAGCTCAACATTTGACATAACCTCAAGGTAATCGTCAATACGCTTTTTAACCGTTAAAGTAACCGATGAATCTATTTCAGAGGAAAGAATCTCTCCCTCTGAAAGACGTTTCATGCGGCTGCATACGATAAGCCAGTCCATTTCCCCCAGTTTCTGGGTTAAAATAACCTCTATGCGCGCGCCGGTGCTTCTCCTGAAATAAAGCCGCCCATGAATTACCCGGGCATTGTTAAATACCAGGAGACATTCTTCAGAGAGATAATTGGGAAGATCATAAAAGTACGCATGCTCGCAACTTTTCTTTCCCCGGTTAAGAACCAGGAGCCTGCTTTTATCCCGCCGATCGCTTGGATACTGGGCAATTTGTTCTTCAGGAAGGTGAAAATTAAAATCTTCAAGTGTATACTGTTTCTGCATATATCAATTATTAAAAAAGGAAAATCCCCTGTCACCTTTTTTTGCAACATTTCTGTAATCACCGCGGTAAATTTTAACATCGCTGTAGTAAAAAAGTAAAATATCCCGGTATGATTTTCCCTCCATGGCCATCCCTTTTGCACCCCACTGACACATCCCGACACCATGGCCCCAGCCATGTCCATGAAGAACAAGACCCCGTCCTGATTTTTTTGATACGAAATAAAGACTCTTAACGGTTTTAACTGGGAACATAAGCCTGAATTCATTACCCGTAATATTTAAGGTTCCGTTAGAGTGACCAATCTGAACCAGGGCAACTCTTCCTGCTTTTCTTTTAAAGGCTATTCTTTTGATGCTCCCCATGGTGGGATATTTTTTAGATAGAGATGCCTGCATCTGAACAAGAGAAATTCTCGTCTCCCAGTTGTAGTTAGGAGAAATTGAGCAGTAAGGACACCGTTTCCCCTTCAGATAAGGCATGTCTGAACCTTTCCATACATACCGGTCATCGATTGTCCTGCCACCGCAGGTAGAATGGAAATACGCAAGAATCGGCTGGTAGCCATGAACCAGGTATTCTCCCCTTGTTTTATCAACAGCACTGTTGGTTGAGGCAGATTCTCCTGATTTTCCCTTATAGACCTGGAAGTTTGTTGTTCCATCGAGATCATAAAGCAGCGTATTCTTCTTTTTATTAAGATGATACATGGCGTAGGTCCGGGCGGCAACAGCCTGGGCCTTTAAAACTTCCTCTGGCCATAAAGAAGGAACTTCACCGGGGACCACACCTTTGATGTAATCCTCCAGACTGATATGATTTATTACCATAAGTTTTCCCAGGGTATTTTTGATCTCTATCCGTCCCCTGTATTCCTTACCGTTAACCGATATCACATCATTGTAGCTTTCAATTATAAGGCCCTGACGTACTTTTCCCGGCCCTATCCTGAGACTCGCTTTCTGAGCGTCATAGACAATTCGACCAGAATCCCTTTCACGTATTTTCAACCGTGATTTCGCCTCTATTTTAAGAGGATAGCGGGTCTTAAGTATCAAAACCCTGACATTTTTATGTTCTTTTACTACTTTAATATTTCGCTGACGAAGATATTGAGGCGTAGGAGTACATGAAGTCAGTATCAGTCCTGTTGTTAAAAACAGAAAAACGATATAGTAAATTCGGGATTTATTAATCATAATGACCTCGTAAATAAAAAAAGGGGCCGAAGCCCCTTTGCTGTTCAGCCTTTCGGGTGATATTGTTTATGAATTTTCTGCAATTTTTCTTTCGCAAGATGAGTATAAACCTGGGTTGTAGAAATATCCATATGCCCCAGCAGTTCCTGAACGGATCTAAGATCAGCCCCGTTCTCAATAAGATGAGTGGCAAAGGAATGCCTGAGAGTATGAGGAGTTATATTCTTTTGAATGCTTGTACGGGTTACATAATTTTTCAAAAGTCTCCATACTGACTTTCTATTCAGTTTTGATCCCTTTTTGCTGATAAAGAGAAATTCACTCTCTCGTATTCCAAGGATATCCTGCCGGGAAAGATCAAGGTACTTGACCATAAGTCTTTTCGCCTCATCATTCATTGGAACGATTCTTTCCTTGTCTCCCTTTCCGATAACTTTCAATACATTATTTTCGAAATCAACATCAGTACTTTCAAGTTCGATTGCTTCACTGATTCTCAATCCTGACGAATAAAGAAGTTCAAATATTGCTTTATCTCTCAATTCGTATGGATCATCTTCTGAAATTGAATTGAAAAGATTATCAACTTCTTTGATGGTTAGATAATCAGGCAGCGTTTTTTCGACATGAGGTGATTCAATCTTTGTCGTAGGGTTATCAAGATTCTCAACATTATCGGACAGGAAGTTATAAAACTGCCTTATTGCCGCCAGTGATCGGGCAAGCGTCCTGGAAGAATTCTTCTTTTCTTTTTTTTCAAACTTTAAGAATTGCTGTACATCTTCCCGGGTAGCCGCCATAATCGTTTTATTATTGGTGGTCATGTAATCACTAAATTTCTTAAGATCATATGTGTAAGAATAAATTGAATTAGGAGAGAGCCCTTTTTCAACCTGCAAAAATTTCTTAAATCTGCTTATAGCTTGAGCTTCCTTCACTCTTCACTCCTCCAGCCGCATATTCACCCCTACCTTAATTTATTAGTGTTACTTTTTACCAGGAAAGTTATTATAATTTGATTAACATTACATTAATTATATCGGTCCAGAAGGATTATGTCTTTAAAAAAGCAGGAAAAAAATTGCATATTAATTTTTAATTAATTTTTTTCTATTTTATGAACAGTTTTTGCGTCATTCCTCATTCCTGGTAAGGCTCCCTCAAGGCAAGGATATCCCAAAGGCGACGACGGCATCGTCGTTTTTGGGTCTGCAGGTCAAAGTAGATACAAACAGCGCCCCTCTATGATATGATACCGTCAACCAGCCCATACCTTCGTCGCCTTTAAGGGCTCAGAAGGCCGGCAAGTGGGTATGAAAAGCAACTTTTGAAGAAAAATTAATGATCTAAAAAAAATCCTGAAAAAAGATTGACAGTATTCCGCATTCGGATTTTAAGTACATTATCATTTTGAATGACTCGCTGGCGTAGCTCAACTGGTAGAGCAGCTGATTTGTAATCAGCAGGTTGGGGGTTCAATTCCTCTCGCCAGCTCGTATAACATAAGGTGAGGTTCCCGAGTGGCCAAAGGGAACAGACTGTAAATCTGTCGCAGATTGCTTCGGTGGTTCGAATCCACCCCTCACCAATCTCAAAAAAAAAGGGGTTTTTTAACCCCTTTTTTTTTATATTTTTGAATTCTATTTGCAATTTATATCATCTTCGAAATTATTTTATCAGGGGATGAAAATAAATATGAACAAGGAAGACTTAACTTGATTCAGCCGACAGCTGAAAATTAAAGACTGGGGAGAAACTGCTCAGAAGAATCTCTACTCCTCCACGGTAGTCATTGCAGGGAGCGGGGGCCTGGGAAGTCCGGTAATTCTCTACCTCACTGCCGCCGGCGTCGGCAACCTTAAAATTATTGATTATGATACTGTCGAGCTTTCAAACCTTAACCGGCAGATTATACATAAGACTTCATCAATTGACCATCCGAAAGTTCTTTCAGCCGCCGAGAGTGCCCGGAATATTTATCCTGCAGTAAACATCACCCCCATTGAAGAAAAAATTACCCCTCAAAACTGCAGTGATCTTATTGGTACAGCTGACCTTATCATCGACTGCCTTGATAATTTCAATACCAGGCATGTGCTGAACAAAACAGCTGTTGAGAAGAGAATTCCCCTGATTCATGGAGGAATTGAGCAGTTTCAGGGACAGGTAACCTTTATCCATTCACCGGAAACCCCCTGCCTGGCATGTTTCCTTCCTCATAAAGACAGCCTGAAAAAGCCTCAGGTGATTGGGCCAACCGCGGGTATAATAGGTTCAATACAGGCCCAGGAAGCGATAAAATATCTTACGGGCATTGGCCCGGCACTGAAAAACAAGCTTCTCTTTTTTGACGGCCTCGCAATGGAAATGGAAAAAATGAACGTAACAAAAAACAGTTCATGTAAAATCTGTGGTAAAAACTAAACCCAAGGGAGAACTCTATGAAATTTAAACTAAAAATAGCAGGTGCAGTTACTCTGGTAATTCTAATTATTTCTCTTTTTGTGTACTTTAAATACTTCTTTACTTATGAACAGCGCAACATAACCAAAAGACGCATCGAATCGGTTACCGGCCAGAATTTGACGATTACTGTTTTTGGTTTTGACGGAAAGATCGTGAAGAGATGGACCGGTGTGCAGAAAATCAGTTCGGGAAAAGATCTACGCAACTATACCTATTTTTACACCAGGGACAATAAATATGTCCAGCTTCCTGACTCAGTCTGGTATATCGCTGAAGAGGAATAATGTGCTCGCAGAACCTCTGACCAGCCTGGAGGGCATAGGTCCCAAAAAGGCGGCTGTCCTCAGGGAAGAAGCCGCCATAGAAACAATAGAGGACCTTCTTTATTACGCCCCCAGAAAGTACATAGACCGCTCAAAGGTCAAAAAAATAAGAGATTGTTTCGTAAATGAAACAGTTTCTATTATCGGGACGATCCAATCGACCCGCATTGCCGGAAGGGGTAAAAAGTTTCTAGAAGTTATCATTAGCGATGATACTGATTCAATAACCGGGGTCTTTTTTGGCGGGGTTCAATACTTTAAAAAAATCTTTACTCCCGGTGAAGAGATTATCTTTACAGGGGAA
>CAZPEK010000254.1:0-5799 GCA_964585555.1 uncultured Leptospirales bacterium
ACAAAAATAAATATCTATTATGATTAACAATAATTTTTATAAAAGCGTTGCTCCACTCGGTAATAATGTTTCTGATCTTTATAAAAAATATGAACACGCATTACTGTATATTATCGGTCAGATAATTATTTTTAATATTAGTGAAGATAAATATTATAACAAAGTAAAATCTCGATTCGAACCTAATTTAAACATGTCGCGTGATCGTAGAAACAAAGAACCGACATTTGATGAATTAAACAAGTTCGCCATGCATACAAAATTGATTAATGATACCATGATTGGTAAAGGTGTTAAATATCAAATGATAGTCGGTAATTCATTATTAAAATTATTTTTTGATAGATATGACTAAAAGAGCATGTGAATCACATGTGTAGTATTAACAATCCATACAGCGATGGTGTTCCATTCTGCCCCGTCCTTTGCTTGTGATGCAGGAATTTGAACAGCAGGCTCTATCAGCTTTTCATCTGCAAAAAGGTCATAAGAACCTTCCATGACCTGTTTAGTCGTTTCTCGGTGCCAAAAACCTTAAACATCATTTTTTCTGCCATGATGATATCTTTATATGATTTTTTAATATACCGGTAGACATCCCACTTGCGATAATTTTTTAATACTTCCTTTTTAAAACTACTCTGCCAGAAATCTTTATCAGTCTGCTGCTTCTTCAGGATTTCGCGAATCCAGAAATCCGCCTGGGCCATACCGAAATAGAGACCGGAAGAGCCATTTGCTTCACTGAATCCGATCGTGTCTCCCATGAAAATTAAGCCCCCATTTTCATGGGGAATCACATCTTCAAAAAGAAACCTGTTTGAAATAACCGTTAGCTTTTTGTAGCCTGTTTTTGCTCCCTTAAAGAAATATGAAAAACCGGGATAGCTTTCAGTCAGCCTGTCCCACACCTTCATCATCAGTTTTTCATCAGGAATTTTTATTCCCTTTATGGCATCCAGCTGACTCAATCGAAGCATGAGACCCGCTTCCATCTCTCCATCTTTTAAGGGAAAGACATAGGCTACGGCCGGGGGGAGTTCAGGTGCAAAATCGAGCATCTTTGGGGGTATAACATACATTTGAAGATAGGGATACTCTGAGAGCTTTACATTAGGGGCGTTACTGCTGAGATATTTAATTGTCGGACAGTCAATAGTGGTTCTTTCTATCCCGAAATATTTGCCCAGGGGATCAGTGTGCCCCATGCATCCCAAAATAGTTGTCCCCCTTATTTCAAGATTCTTTTTGTCTTTGTGATTATACTGGAGGCCGACACAGCGGTTGTCCTCTTCGATAACTCCCGTTACCTCTGATTCAAAAAGAAATTCAGCTCCCGCTTCCCGGGCAAGTTTTTTCATGTGCTTCATCAGTGTATGCCAGCGAAAGAAATAGTAAGGCTGACGAACATCAATGAGAGTATTTTTTTTGTCCCAGGGGCTGTGGAAGCGCCGGTAAGGGGGATCATTCAAACAGTTATTTTTAAGCCAGTCTTTTCCCAGAAGTTCATTCATAAAGGGATACTGGGCAATACTCTCTCCCCGTGGTTCGGGACCAGGGGTTTTTCCTTTTTCAAGAACAATGCATGATGCACCAAGCCGTCCGGCGCTTATGGCAGCGGCACGACCAACCGGTCCGGCGCCGGCGATGATGAAATCATATTGTATATTGTTCATAACAAACCTCTGTTGTGAAATGTTTCTGTTTTGAGCTTTTCTGTTACAGCCCGGTAACGGTAATATCCTTTGGATATTCAACGGAAAAAACAAAAGGCACGTCTATTTTTTCACCTGGCTTCAGTGTGAAAAGCCACTGGAGATAATTAAATTCATTTTTTTTCAGCTGGTCTGTATCTTTTGAGTATTCAGGCTTAATCAGTTCGACAATAATACTTTCATTTTGAGTTATCGGTATCTGGTCGCTGAGAACTATTTTTTCTTCGGTTTTTTTATTGTTTGTTATAACGATAGAATATTCATAGATGATTTTACTTTTTTTGCTGATCATACCTTCTTTCTTGTGATATTTTTTTAAAAACTTATATTCAACTTTTATACCTTCATCAACGCCGAGAAATGTCCAGAATTCTTCTGAAGGACTGATCAGTTCAAGTGATGAATGTGCAACGAAATTATTGTCTAAAAATACATTACTTTCTCCAGGGAGAAAAGGGAAATCTGTCTGGTTGGTCACCTTTGCTTTCAGGTACGCGTATGGAACAAGTTTTGGCACGGTGGAATATTCAAAGTCCGCATTAAATTTTTCCCGCAGAATAGTCACTTTATGGGGCTGATTGTCAGAGGCGACAGAATTACTGCCGGCAACGGCAAAGACAACTGAAGTGGCACCGGTTTCAACAATAGCATCGTGTATTTCCATGCTGGCCATTACTTCCTCTTCAAGGGGTTCAGCCTCTTCGGGAAGGGGAGGGCCACCGACGGCTCCCGATGGAGCGGCTGAACGCATGAGAACCATGTCTTCCTTTACGGCTTTCTTTTTTAAATCTCTGCTTTCCGCTTTTGGTGCCGGAGCGGGTTGAAATACATCTACAAACCAGGGGCTTAATGCAGGTTGACGTCCGCTGATCCGCGGCTGGGCGGTAGAAAGCTTTATCTGTGCATCTTCCCAGTCTTCATCGGTGTTTTGTCTGATGAAAGCATTGTAGATTATATCCATTTTTTTTTCTTCAGTGGATACCCGCAGGTCATAGACCGGGTACCAGGAAGGCCCGGCTACAATATATGAAAGCTCAAGTGTGATAGTATCATCTGATGTGACTTCGATCAGCACCTCAACCTGGTTCTTGGTTTTATTCTTTTTGATTCCCAGGTCATTTATTTCCCGGTTTATTTTCTGCAGTTCATCGGTTATTTCTTTTTTTGTTTTTTCCGTTTCCCGTATTTCTTTATTAATCTCGTCGAGTTTTGAACGGTAGTAGTTGACCATCTTCAGCCATTTTTCAGGATCAAGCTCAAGGCTTGAGTTTTCATTTGTATCAGATGTAAGGGCCCCGGCGATGCTGTCGACAAAGGCCTTTTCCTGGCCCGCCTGCATGATAATATCATCTCGTTCTTTCAGGGAATCTTCCAGGGACTGTTTTTTGTCGTAGAGTGCCCTGATCTGTTCATTGGGAATTTCAGCATAGTGGGCCTGTTTGAATTTTACATCCTTCAGGAGTGTACTTCCTTTGCCAGTTATCTGAATACTGTTCTGGTCAATAGCTGCGGGAAGAAGGTCAAAGAGGATTGTATGCTCACCAGCAGTCATGGTTTCGGTTATCTGCCGTGAAACCTGGGCGCGGTCAGAAAAGACCGTTACTTCGGATATTCTGGATTTTGCTGTATTCATAATTTTTCCCGTGTAAAATGGATTTTATGTTCCGGAAAACCTGTGCTGTCTTCAGCAGGTTTGAAATTGAAAAATTTTCACATGTCCAGAACGTTTTGTCAATATTTAAAAACCCGGCAGAGTGGATGTGAAAGGAAGAAGTCCTTTTCCCGGTTGACGAATCCGCAGGCTCGGAGTACGTTGTGAACAGTATACTGAGGTTCTACCAATACCCGGTACAAACGGGACACTCCAGGTTTACAATTTAATAACAGAAAAATATGGGTGCATAAAGTTAATGAACTTTTTATTGAGAATAAAACTGCGCCTCCAGGCCCGATGGGGGGAGAAGTATGGATACAAATATATCATTCTTTTTGCCCTCCCATTAATCTTAAGTACCGGTTCCTGGTCGATTCAGCATTTTGTAGACCGGATGTTTCTTGCCTGGTATTCCCCCGAATCAATTGCAGCATCATTACCTTCAGGGATTTTAAATTTTGCAATAATCAGCATTTTTCTCGGGACAGCAAGTTATGCAGGTACTTTTATTGCTCAATATTTTGGGTCCAGGCAGTATGAAAAAATCGGCTCGATTTTATGGCAGAGCATGTATCTTGCCGCTATTGCCGGAATTTTCTTTTTCTTGTTAATCCCCTGTGCTCCTGAAATGTTTAATGTTATCGGACATGATAAGGACGTAAAAGATTTGGAGATTGTTTATTTTCAGATTCTCTGCCTTGGGGCATTCCCGCAGGTTGCCGCTTCTTCTGTCGGAGGATTTTTCTCTAGTATAAATAAAACAGTTACTGTCATGTGGGTGAACATTATAATGACGGTCATTAATATCATTTTAGATTATCTTTTAATTTTTAACAAGCTTAATCTGGGGGTGGAGGGTATTGAAGGGGCTGCAATTGCAACAGTAATTTCGGTTTTTTGCGCGTTAATAATGTATAGTGTTATTCTGCTTTTGCCGCAATACAGAAGAAAATTCAATACAATAAAAGCATGGAAGTTCGATTGGGAAAAGTTTCAAAGATTACTGAAATATGGTTTCCCCAATGGTGTGCAATTTTTTCTTGATATGGCTGGTTTTACATTTTTCATTCTCTTTGTCGGAAAATACGGCAAGGAGAGTCTGGCGGCAACGAGTATAGCTTTTAATATATCAACACTTGCATTTATGCCTATGATTGGCTTTGGTATCACCATATCTGTTCTTGTCGGGCAAAATCTTGGCCGTAATAACAGCTCTGTTGCAGAGAGAATCACTTATTCAGGATTTCATCTTACCTTTGGATATATGTTTTTAATATCCCTTGCATATTTATTTAAGGCAGAGTGGTTCATCTCACCCTTTTCCGCCTTTGCGGATACAAGTAGTTTTACAAACATTGCAGAAATAACAACCGTGCTGTTGAAATTTATAGCCCTTTATAGTATTTTTGAAACCATGAGTATAGTCTTTGCATCTGCCATAAAAGGTGCTGGAGATACCTTTTTTGTTATGGTTACGATGATTGCTGCATCGACAGGCATTTTAATTGTTCCCAGTTATCTCTAAATTTTTGTTTTTAACTGGAGTTTATATGTGAGTTGGATTTTTACAGTACTCTATGTTATAATTATAGGATTTGTATTTTTTATACGTTTCAGGCAGAGCAAATGGAAGTCTATGAGAATTATAGAATTTGAAGAATCAAATTAAAGATAACCGGTAAAGGAAGTTGTTTTTTTCTTTATTAAACCGGTCAGTTGACTTCATAATCAGGAGCTTTCGTCATGTTTGATCATACGTGGGTAAGATTAAAAAAATTATTTTTCGATATCAGGCTTGATTCTTTTCTTTTTGATGTCTCGCTTATCCTGTATTCATATTTTTTTATTTACGGGTTTGTCTCCGGTGGCAGGCGGCTCATTGACATCCTTAACCCTGTTTCCGGTTTTATCATGGTCATGCTGATGGAGATTCTCATACCGGTCTATGCGCTGTATCTGTATAAAAAACAGACGGCAGGCAGGCCCGGGGTGAAAAAGTTTTTTGATGAATCCCTGTCGGGGTGTATTGTTTCAATCGGTATTATGTTTTTTGTTTATCTTCCCGCAGCTGGTCTGCTTCCTTTTCTGGGTATTTTTATCGGCCACAAAGCGGGTCTTTTCCAGTCATACAGCACCGGTGTACCCTTTGTAATATTCGGTATTATTGCTGCATTGACAGGCTTGTACTTATCCCGGCTTCAGTTACGCACCGATAACTTTGAATTTCTTGTCGGGAACCTGCATGAAAAAAGTATTAAAAAAGCTCTCGATAAACTTGATGGCCCGGCAGCTAAAAATATACTTCCTTTTCTAGTAGTCCCCCTGGTTTTTATCTGGCTTGAAATTCTTCTTGAGGGAGCAGGTGAGGGAAGTAACGGGTTGTTTTTGATATTCTGGCTTACGGTAAGCGGGTATCTGCCCATGAGAATT
>CAZPEK010000255.1:0-5792 GCA_964585555.1 uncultured Leptospirales bacterium
AAAGAATTAAGGATGCAGCCCGGCAAAATACTTGAAAAAGTTAACCGGGGAATAGAAGTCGTTATTACCTTCAGGGGGAAAAAAGTTGCAAAACTTATCCCTGTCAAGGAACCCCGAAATGCTGACAAATCTGATCAAATGTTCGGTATGTGGAAAAATCGCGACATCTCAGTCGAAGAAGAAGTTAGAAACATGCGCACAGGAAGATATTTTTGATTATTGATACTGATGTGATTATCTGGTATCTACGGGGGAACAGGAAAGCTCAAAAGATCATCAACAACAACCTGCCCTTTTCGATTTCTACCATCACCTACATGGAACTAGTTCAGGGAATGAAAGATAAAAAAGAACTACAGACATTCCTCGGGCAGATGAAATCATGGTCAACCAGTGTCCTTCATATTGATGAAGATATATCTGTAAGGGCCATGTTCTATGTTGAAGAATTCTTTCTCAGCCATTCCATGGAACTGGCTGATGCACTGATCGGCGCAACTGCGGTACGATACAACGATACCCTTCTAACGGCAAATACTAAACACTACCGCCACATACCTAACATTCAGCTTAAAACTTTTAAACTGTAAAAAAAGTAAAACCAGGAATCAATAACAAGAGGAAATAATCGGACTGGTATTACTTAAAAAACATTAGACCTGATGTAAATATCTTATACATTCTTTCTGTATCGCCCTAATTTACATACAGTAAGATGAAAATGTTAACAGGCTGCTGGCAGGAATGACAGTCTCGACACATTCAACTTCCTGGTCCACGATTCGAATTATTAACAACAGAGAGAAAATCGCCGCACTGGGAGAGCCAGAGAAGCCTTTCCTCCGGAGTCATACGGTTAAAGTCGGTATGCCCGTCGAAATCAGCAGAACTGGTACGGGCAAGGCAAATTTTAAATTCTGCAAGATCTGCCTTTTGTTTTTTGTTCATGAGAGATCTTCCTTTTTCTGTTCAATAATACTTTTCAACTGTCAGTCATATCTTTTCTCAAAGGCGCGGCACACCTGCCGCGCCTTTACTATTCCTACGCTTTCCCGGCAGAGCCGAGAACATGTTCATTCTTATGCTTGTAAAGTTCTTTCAATGAATCCCGTGCCGGTCCCAGGTACTTGCGGGGATCAAACTCTCCCGGTTTTTCGACCATTACCTTTCGTATTGCCGCGGTCATGGCAAGACGGCCGTCAGAGTCGATGTTAATCTTACACACCGCTGACTTGGCAGCTTTCCGCAGCTCGTCTTCGGGAATACCGATAGTATCCTTCAGGTCTCCCCCATGGCTGTTAATAACCTCAACCAGGTCCTGGGGAACAGAAGAAGACCCATGGAGCACAATGGGAAATCCAGGGATACGTGTTTCGATTTTTTCAAGAATATCGAAACGAAGAGGCGGCGGAACAAGGATACCCTGTTCGTTGCGGGTACACTGCTCAGGCCTGAACTTATTGGCTCCGTGACTGGTTCCGATTGAAATGGCCAGTGAATCAACACCGGTCTTTTTGACAAAATCCTCAACTTCTTCCGGCTGGGTGTAGCTGGACTTTTCAGCCACGACGTCATCTTCTACACCCGCGAGCACTCCAAGCTCACCTTCAACCGTCACATCATGCTTATGGCAGAATTCTACCACCTTTTTGGTCAATGCCACATTGTCCTCATACGAATGATGAGACCCGTCAATCATGATGGAAGAGAACCCCATCTCCACACAGTTCTGGCAGAGTTCGAAGGTATCACCGTGGTCAAGGTGCAGGGTAATGGGAATATTCTTTCCCAGTTCCCGCGCGTAAGCCACTGCCCCTTCGGCCATGTAGCGCAGCAGGGTCTGGTTGGCATACTTCCGCGCGCCGGAAGATACCTGCAGTATCACCGGAGAGCTTGTTTCAACACAGGCCTGAACAATAGCCTGCAGCTGTTCCATATTGTTGAAATTGTAAGCGGGAATTGCATATCCCCCGTCTACAGCCTTTTTGAATCCTTCCCTGGTATTGACCAGGCCGAGATCTTTGTAATTAATCATTTTTAGCTCCTTGCATCTTATGACATCAAATGTACAGTTTTCCTGAAAAATCCTGCACAATCCCTGAAAGTTCTTTTAAAAAAGAAATTTTTGCCACAGAATCAGGCATATTGCAAGCAAAAAACAGACTTCCCCCAAAAAATAATGACTGAATTGTCACTCATTATACAGCCAATAAGCCTCCGTTTCTGCAGGCAGAATTTCTTCCTTTACCCATGACAGGTGAGCATACTGTAACATAATTATGGACAGGGATACATATTCCCGGTATAGTGGCATTTCCCTGGAGACAATAATGTACATTGCGATAATTTTCACCATTGGAGTAATTATACTCATTCATGAAGCGGGGCACTTCTTCGCCGCCCGCGCCGCGGGCATACCGGTCGAACGCTTCAGCATCGGTTTTGGTCCAAAGCTGTGGCGAAAAAAAACTGCCTCGGGTACGGAGTTCGCCCTCGGGATCATCCCCATCGGGGGCTACCTGCTTCCCGCAGTGAGCGATGAGGCGGCATGGTTTGTCATTCCGGTTCGCAAAAGAATTCTCCTCTCCGCCGGGGGGCCCGCGGCCAACCTTATTGCCGCACTCGTTACCATCAGCGCGGTTAATCTTATCCAGGGAAATGTGACCTTTTACGCTGCCGTGGTTGCGCCTTTTGGGCAGCTCTGGGGAATCATGACCTCAATGGTGACTGCCCTGCCGAAACTCTTTTCTCAGCCTGACCAGCTTTCAGGCATCGTCGGCATTGTCGCCCAGGGAGGGGCAATGGTAGAAGGAAGTTTAATCAAACTGCTGAAATTCAGCATTATCATTAACATCAACCTGGCTATCTTAAATCTTCTTCCCCTTCCGGCCCTCGACGGGGGCAAAATTCTTCTCAATATACTTGAGGCGCTGCACCCCCGCCTCAGATCTCTACAGATGCCCCTGAGCCTCGTCGGGTGGTTTGCCATCATCGGCCTCATGGTCTATGTCACGGTTCTTGATATTGGAAAACTGGTGGGCTGACAAAAACGCATATAACTTGACAGGGACCTGATTTCTTTCATAATAGGGGGAAGTCACCAGTAAACTGAAGGATAACCGTCATGAAGAAACATCTCTTTGCTGCAGTTGCACTTCTTCTTCTCTTTTTTTCCCTGCCCCTCTTCAGTGAAGAGGCAGAAAAAAAGCAGCCCGAACCCGAAAAAAAATATCACGATGTCTGGGGTGAACTTTCCCTCTTTGCCCCTGTTCAAATATTCAACTACCCCGACAAACGGGTTACCGGTTTCCAGTTCAGTCTCCTCTACGGAAACACCTGTGCTTTCAAGGGATTTGCCCTCGGCATGGTTCACTCGGCTGCCAAAGACGTAACAGGCTTTCAGTTCAATATGGGTAACTTTTCGGGCGGCACTATCCGGGGCCTTCAGGCGGGACTCATCAACCGGGGCCGTTCTCTCCGGGGAATGGAAATCGCAACAATAAACATCACCACACCTGACGTGAAGGGCCTGCAGATGGGCTGCATCAACATGGCTACAAACTTTTTTACAGAAAAAAATACCTTCCTCGAAAATAAAACCTACCGGGGGACCCAGATCGGTTTCATCAATATTACCGACAACATTACCGGTGCTCAAATCGGTTTCATCAATTTTGCCGATACGGCAAAGGGGCTCCAGCTGGGCCTCATCAACATTTCCGACACCATAGAGGGCATACCTATCGGCTTTATCAATATTTATACCAATGGTTTATGGGACGTCTCTACTTTTTTCTCTATGAACACACTGCTCAATGTCGCCGTCAGATCACGGGGAAAATGGAGCTATGGAATTTTCATGATCGGTTATGATCCACGAAGTGACCGAAGCCTCGACAGGGCATCCCTCGGTTTTGGCTTCGGGTTCCACTTCACCTTCAGGGCTTTCTATCTCGATACTGATTTAACCTATAACCTGACATCAAAGGGATTCGACAAAGACCTTTTTAATCATGACAGCGGCACCAGCGGGGGATATGCGACCCTGAAGCTGAGGCTTCTTCCGGGCTGGCAGATTATTGAGCGAGTAAGCGTCTTCGCGGGACCGGTCTGCAACCTCTACCCGGCAATGAACCGGGATTTCGACTACAGCTTTGATTTTAATGCCGGGGCAACCATTACAATTTTCTAAAAGCCTCAAAAGGGCTTTCGAGCTTTATATCTTTTCGGGACGCCGCTCCGGTATTGATGAAGGCACTGCGCCTTTAGCGGCAAATTCCTTCGTAAGATAAAGTCCACAGTAACAGTGACCAAATTCCTTCTGATCAGGAACACAGTAGTCACAGGGACAAATCAGGTCCTTATCCTCTTCACGAAGACCTGAATGATCCCGGCAGGGACAGGCAAAATACCCGTATCGGTTATAGTTTACCGCGAGCCCCTCAATAATAATTTCAAGAAATCCCTCATCAGGGTGAAGACCCCATCCCTGCTTATCAGCAACCATGGAGACAAAGGTTCTTACTTCATCAACGCTCTTTTCTTTTTCTGGTTTACCCATTAGCCTGTCCTGTTATTTTAGTGAAAAAGTAGACTTCCACTCATCTTCTTTAAATCCAACGAGTACACTGCTGTCATCAATCACAAGAAAAGGAAAACTCACTGACTTCTGGTATCTTTCCTTCAACCATGACTTCAGTTCTTTCTTTTCTTCCATATCAAGCTGGTCTACATAGACAAAGCGAAACTCTATTTTATTTTTGCGAAGGAAGTAAATAGCCTGTTTGCAAAAGCCGCATGTCGACAGGGCATAAAGACTCACCTCTTCAAAAATCTTTTCGCCGGTTTCTACAGTAAAGTTCAAAGAATCCTGCATATTCTGCTCCATACTAATTTCTAATCCATAGATACTCAGATTATTCTATACAATTTTTAACATAAATATTAAAAGTATAATTGACATGTAACACCTTTCACATACAATACAGAAAGTAAAAACTTCTATCAAGAAATAAAAAAATATAAGCCTTTATTTTGCAACTCTATTCATAGTTACTCAGGAAGCGTAAATTTGAAACATACCTGGAACAAATAAAAAAAACACGTACAGGCGGATTGAAAAGCTTGTTGACATCATCAGGCTTGAGTGATAAGATAAAGATTACTCTATTACAGGCTAAAAAATAAATATTTTGGGATCGTTACATGTTTACTGGTATCTTTAATTATTTTCTTCGTGTCTATCGGCACGAGTCATTACTGGTTCAGCAAAAGGCAAAAACTCAACTGATTCTCTCCCTTTTTTTACTATTGCTCATCCAGCCCATTATAGCACTTGTATTAATTTTTTCAAAATACAGCTATATGATCATCTATCCCCTGACTGCTGTTGTCCTCCTGACGGTCACTTTTTTTTGTCTGAAACACAAAAGGCATGTTGCAGCCGCCCAGACACTTCTCATCTCAAATATGATTATCATCTGGGGGGCAGCGCTCCAGCAACTACACTCTTCTGTTTCCTATATTGATACAATATCCATTCTTTTTGCAATAATGGGATTTCTTGCTATCGTTCCTATTGTAACAAGAACCCATGTTTCAAACATCATTATCTACAATACCATTAATATCATTCTATCCTTTATCTATCTCCACTTCATAAAAATCAAATACGATATTTCTCTATCGAGTATGTTCCCCTACTACCTGGCAATATCAATCGGTTTCATTATGATCAGTTTCTCAACCTACATACTTTTTAAAAGTTACCTGGATATTTATTTAAGGCAGGT
>CAZPEK010000256.1:0-5777 GCA_964585555.1 uncultured Leptospirales bacterium
ACAGATAGAGGTGATCAACCCGGGCGATTATGCCTCTACCAGAATTGCCGTTGCATTGGCCCGTTTCGGCTTAACCTTTAAACCCCGCTCAAGAAGGGGTTGGGAAAGCTCACAGATACCGGTTCCCGTGGTTGCAGAGAAAAAACCAGCGATAGGTGGAACCCACATAAAACCGTAGATATCTTCAATAGGAATATTTTCCCTATAGCCGAAAAAATTTTTCATTGCAGAATAGAGCTGCATCGTAGCAACACCGAGTATAATAACTCCTAGAATCAATTTAAAAAAATCTTCTTTGACGACCATCAATAGATTATTGCCGATAACCACTCCCGGAATAGTCAGCATTATCATTGTGGCCGCTATCGGATGTTCAACCATTTTAAAGTAGAGATACCGGATTGCTCCGCCGGTCATACCGACAGCCTCGGTGGCAATACCGGTGGCAACTGATTTCTGAATCGGCAAACCGAGAACCAGGTTATAAAATGGCTGAAAAAGAACGCCTCCTGAAAAACCTGAAGAATTGGCCAGAACAGCAATCACAATGGAGATAGGAAGCATGTACCAGTATTCCATGTTATGTCAGCTCCCCTTTACCGGGAGTTCTCTGTGACCGGTTATTATACAGCTCCATTGCTTCAAGTATTTCATTCTGAGAAATTTCAGAGGATATTTTGTAGGTTTTATACATTTTAACAAAAGTCTCAAGAGATGAAAGATCATGGGTCATCATGTCAAGAAGGTTAACCAGTGATTCGACGGTTTTTACCATATCTCTAAAATCTGACACCTTCATTTTTTTCTGCTGAATTATTTCACCGCTGTTTACATCAGTCAGCATACCGGAAATAAGTGTAGTAGCCGCGGCAACCTTTTCCTGGTGGCGTTGAATATCCTGTTTCACCTGGTTAATCATATCAAGAAGCTTATCATTCATCTCATTGATAAGCTGAGCAATCTGGCCGATTTCATCTTCGGTGATAACCGGAACCTTGACCGTCAAATCTCCCTCGGCGAGCCTTTTTGTCGCCTCCACCATACCGTCCATGGGAGCCACAATATCTTTAGTAAACATAAAGAACGCCGCAACAATACATCCTGTTACGACCAGAAGAAACAGGATCATTCGGTTTCTCAGTTTATAGAGGGGTTCAAAAACAGCCTTTCTGTCTAACTTTTTTTCAAAAATTTTCACTTCTGATGAAGAAAGAAACCGTGAAGATTCCATTACCAGTGAAGATGTAATTTCTTTTTCAAGTTTTGATGAGCTGATCTCCAGGATAATCTCCGCACTGACCGAAATGGACACAATGGCGATGAGGAGAAAATAAATCATCAGCTTCTTCCTGAGCCGTGATGGATGTGCGCCTATTTTAAGAGGCATGGCACCATTCCCCTTTGGTAATAATTTTTATCATTTCTTAAATTTGCCCTTTTCGACTGTAATTGTTTCATCGATATCAATGGTCATATACTTCCCCTTTTTAAAAGACCCGGGATTCGCTACCCGACAGCCATTAAGCATGTCCACACCGGCTGCTTCATGTATATGCCCGCAGAGACAGAGATCTACCCGGTGCTCTTCTATCATCTGCCGCACGCTTTGACTTCCCCCCCTAATCCCTAAAAATGTCCGGTCCCTGGTTTTACGGGGAGGCGCATGAGAAACCAGGACGACTCTTTCTTTCGCTGGAAGATCCCTGTAGCCGGACTGAAGTATTTCCGCCAGCTCATCCTCTGAATACTCAGTGGGCGTATTCATTGGTGTGGGGCTTGATCCACCGGCGCCGAAAAATCCGATCCCCCCGAGTACCCGGCCCCGGGCATGAAGAGAGTAACCCCGTTCTTCCAGCAATTCTAAAACTTCCCCGCCATCCCAGTTCCCGTGGACTGCGGCAATATTACGATTAATCCCTTCAATAATAGAAATAATTTTTTCAGCCTGGCCTGATGAACCGCGGGAAGTTAAATCACCAGAAACTACAATCAGGTCAGCGGTTCTCATTTCTTTTTCTGCTGCCGGGAAAAACGAAAGATCTCCATGAATATCACTGATCAGCAAAAGCTTCATCTTTTCCTCCCTCAAAGGATACTGCCAAAAAGACGATTCTGCAAGAAAAAATTACCTCAGAGTATTCTCAAAAAAAGAATCCATTTTCTTCTTGCAATCTCAAAAAAATTACGAGACATAGCCTACATGATAATTATGTTTTGGCAATAACTTTACTCATATTTTCATATTCCCATTAAGTGAAAAGGAAGAATAATGGAAACGACTGATATATTTATAGATTCCCATGCACACTTTGATCTCATCCTCGAAGAGAGCGAAGAGACAGAAAAGACTCTTTTAGAGGAGATGCATGCCCAGTCATGCATGAAGGCAGTACAAATAGCCATCGACATCAATAATCTCGCCTGGTCCCGTGACTTCGCCATCAGGAACCGGGAGAAGGGCATTTTCTTTTCAACTGGAATCCACCCTTCTTCTCCAGCCAGTGAAGAGGAGCTTCTGTTTCTTGAAAACTTCATTCACGATACACTGGCATCTGATGCCGGGGATCTTCTCTTCGGTATAGGAGAATGCGGGCTCGACTTTTTCAGAATGAAGCAGCCGGAAGAAATACAGCGCGCCTCCTTCAGCCGGCAAATCAATATAGCAAAAAGCTGTGATCTTCCAGTTATTGTTCATTCCCGGGACGCCTGGAAGGAAACCATGAAAATTCTTCGGGACCATAAAGTTGAAAAGGGTATCATGCACTGTTTTCCCGGAGACCGCGATGCGGCCCGAGAGGCCCTCGACCTGGGCTTCTATTTGTCTTTTGCGGGAAATGTCACTTTTAAAAAAGCGGTACACATCCAGGAAGCCGCTGCCTTTACCCCGCTGGAAAGGCTCCTTGTGGAAACCGATGCCCCCTTTCTGACACCGGTCCCCCACCGGGGAAAACCGAACCGGCCCCATTTTGTTGCCCATACCTGCAAGTTTATTGCAGAACTTAAAAATATTCCCCTTGAAGACCTGAAAAAACAGGTTTATCATAACTTTCAAACTATCGTTCCACCGCAGGAAGAAAAAAAATGAATCCAAAGGTAATTACAACAGACTTTCTTATTATCGGCACTGGAATTGCAGGTCTCACCTTTGCCCTCAATGCGGCACAACACGGGACCGTCACGATTGTAACAAAAAAAGATGACTATGAATCAAATACGAACTATGCCCAGGGAGGCATCGCATCGGTTCTTGATCCTCTTGATACATTTGATGGACATATTAAAGATACCCTGAAAGCGGGCGCCGGGCTCTGTGACCAGAAAAGTGTTGAGATACTGGTCCATGAAGGCCCCAATGCTATTGACAAGCTCCTTGAATGGGGAACAGACTTCACCTGGATAAAAAACCCCGGGGGGGAAAAAACCCTGGAGCTGGGGCGGGAAGGAGGGCACAGCTACAACCGAATAGTCCATGCTGCTGACCTGACCGGGGCTGCCATAGAATCAGCCCTCCTTAATAAGGTTAACAGCCATGAAAATATTACCATATATGAAAACCATACTGCCATTGACCTTTTAACGGAACACCAGCTGAACATAAAACCAGGTCCCGATGATCCGACTCACTGTTACGGCGCCTATATTCTCGATAATATCAGCGGCACGGTCCACACCTTCAAGGCGCGGATAACCCTTCTGGCATCCGGCGGCGTAGGACAGGTTTATCCCCATACGACCAACCCGTCAATTGCCACCGGTGACGGTATTGCAATGGCCTACCGGGCGGGAGCCCTGATGGCTGACATGGAATTCATCCAGTTTCATCCAACGGCTTTCTATTCAAAGAACAAAGAAACGGGCCCATCCTTTCTTATCAGTGAAGCGGTGCGCGGAGAAGGGGGCATTCTTCTCACCGCCCGGGGCAACCGCCTGATGAAAGGCGTTCACCCCCAGGAAGATCTTGCTCCCCGGGATATAGTCGCCCGTGCCATTGACAGTGAATTAAAACATACCGGTGAAGATTCTGTCTTTCTTGATATCAGCAGCAAAGACCGTTCATTTTTACAGAAACGCTTTCCCCATATTTTCATACACTGCATTGACCATGGAATCGACATTTCCCGTGAACCAATTCCCGTTGTCCCCGCGGCTCATTACCTCTGCGGCGGCATTGTATCAGATCTCCAGGGACGAAGCACCATCAAAAACCTCTATGTTTCCGGGGAATCAGCCCGTACCGGGGTTCACGGCGCCAATCGCCTTGCCAGCAACAGCCTTCTTGAGGGAATAGTTTTTTCTCTGCGCGCCGCAAACAATGCTGTTGAAATTATTAAAGAAAAAAGAAAAGAGCCCCTTCCTGAATTCCCTCTCTGGAGTAAGGAAGGAACCTTCGACCTCCAGGAACTGATCCTGGTGCAGCACAACATGAAGCAGGTCAGGTCACTCATGTGGGACTATGTCGGTATTGTCCGCACCGACCGGCGACTCAAGACAGCCTACCGGCGCATTATTCTTCTTGCCGAGGAAATTCATGATGTATACTGGAGCAGCACCATCTCCTCCCACATGGTTGAATTGAGAAATCTCGCTACAGCGGCAAAGCTTATTATTAAAAGCGCCATGACCCGGCCCGACAGCGTCGGCCTCCATTATAATTCTGATCATCCGGAAACCGCAGCGGAAGCACAAAATGTTGTTCTCCACTCTGAGCATGAACCAATGCTCACCAGGATGAAGCAGTAACATGATAAAGGGAATCCATATCAAAAACCTTGAGCCCGACGACCTGCCCCGCCTCTGGGAACTGGGTAAGGAAGTTTTCAGCAGCGAAACTTCCTTTATTCATGAATGGAAAGCTGAGACTCTGGCCTCCATCACCGCCTCCGATACATCCTGTTGTTTTATTGCCCTCCAGGGTAAAAAACCCGTAGGATTTCTCATTGGGAAGGAAGAAATCTCAGGTCTTGAGCCCCTGCTCACCATCTACTGGTTCGGTGTCTCCCCCCGCCTCCAGGAAAAGGGAATCGAGGAAGAACTGCTCAGAGCCGCGACAAAGAAAGCGACAGGAGAAAAGCAAAAAACTATTTCAGTTTCTCTGGTTCCGGGAAGCAAAGAAAGTATAATTCTTGAAAAATTTCACTTTACTGAAAAAAAGCAATTTGTAGTAATGCACCTTCAACAGGATCGATAGGCGGTCCATACACTTCGCAAGGAGAAACTGTTCCCATGACAAAAGGGAAAATAAAAAATAAAACCGTAGAAAGCCTGATCTCTAATACGGGAAAAAATGTTCCCCCCTCAGGGATTCGGGAATTTTTTGATATTGTCTATTCTCAACCCGACTGTATTTCTCTCGGCGTGGGGGAACCCGACTTCACTACCCCCTGGCGCATATCCGACACAGGCATCTATTCGATCAAAGAAGGTTATACCCATTATACGCCCAACCGGGGAATAGAAGAACTCCGTACCAGCATTCATGAATACCTGAAAAAACAGTATCGCATCAATTACAATCCTGATACTGAACTGCTGGTTACCATGGGAGTCAGCCAGGGCCTTGATCTCGCCCTCAGAAGCATTATTGATCCCGGCGATGAAATTATCATTATTGAGCCCTGCTATGTCTCCTACCGGGCAAATATCTCAATGCTCCACGGTATCCCGGTATCTGTTCCCACCTACCTGAAAGAAGACTTTGCCATAAGCATTGACCGCCTTTCCCGGGCAATCACAGACCGGACAAAGGCAATACTGCTCAATTATCCTTCCAATCCCAC
>CAZPEK010000257.1:0-5754 GCA_964585555.1 uncultured Leptospirales bacterium
ATAAAGCTGGCTAATGTGGAACAGCAGATTAACGATTTTTCGTAACGCGCCGCAGCTTTTTGTTTCTTTTAAGCCTGTTTCGTTTGCTTAAAAACCGGGAAGGCCAAAAATTTTATGGTAATGATCATGGGGCTTTTTGCTCTGTTGTCCCTGTTTAAAGTTAATGCCGGTTTGGTAGTGACGTTTAGAAATAGTCAAAGAAACCCGCATGGGGGAGGTAAAGGTGAGTAAGGTTGTTCTTATACGATGTGAAGATTATGAACCTGCAAGGGTCAAAGAATCGGTTCTTCGAGGCATTGAGCTTCTCGGTGGGATTTCCCGTTTTGTGAGAAAGGAAGAAAAAATTCTCTTGAAACCAAATCTTCTCTCCTCGGATAAGCCGGAAAAATGTGTCACAACTCATCCCGCGGTTTTCAGGGCCGTGTCGGAAGTTTTTCTTTCCGCAGGGGCGAAGCTCTCCTTCGGCGACTCACCGGCCTTCAATAGTCCCGAGGGGGCGGCAAAGAAGTCGGGAATACAGAAAGAGGCGGCAGAGCTCAACATTGACCTTGCTGACTTTAAGGGAACTGACGAGGTTCACTTTGATGCGGGCAAACAGAATAAAAAGTTTATCCTTGCTGCGGGACTAAAGAATAAAGACGGAATCGTCAGCCTTTCAAAAATGAAAACCCACGGCTTCGAAAAATTTACCGGTGCGGTAAAAAATCAGTTCGGCTGTGTGCCCGGGGTAAGAAAGGGGGAGTATCATGTGAAGATGCAGGATTCCAGCGAATTCGCGAAAATGCTTCTTGATTTGAATGCCTGCGTTAACCCGCGCCTCTACATTATGGACGGCATCATGGCCATGGAAGGCAACGGTCCCCGGGGAGGCAAACCGAAGGCGATGCATGTGCTTCTTTTCTCAGAAGATCCGATAGCTCTTGACGCGACAGCGTGTCGCCTCATTGATCTCGACCCGTGGCTTGTTCCCACTGTAAAGCATGGTGATGAACTCGGGTACGGCGATGGGAAAAAAGAAACCACAGAGCTTCTCGGTGATGATTTTGATTCCCTGGTGAATAAAGGCTTTGATGTAGTCCGCAATCACCTTCAGCCCTTTGCCGGTACCGGGATTGTTTCCTGGTTTCGAAATCGACTGGTGCCAAAACCGGTTATCAATGGTGAAATGTGCATTAAGTGCGGCGTATGTGTGAAGATGTGTCCTGCTGACCCAAAGGCGGTAAACTGGTTTGACGGGGATACCGCAAAGGTCCCGACATACAACTATAAAAACTGTATCCGGTGCTACTGCTGCCAGGAGCTCTGTCCTGAAAGCGCTATTACCCTGAAGGAGCCGGTTATTCGAAGGATTATTCCCGGGTAAAAGGGAATTGCTCCGCTTCACAATTTGTTAAGTTTTTTTCATGCCTCCTGCGTCGTTTATCCTGGCATAAATGTCTCTATGGAAATGAAAAGAAGAATTATTGTATTTGACAATATTTCCAGTACTCATGATTTAATATTTAAACTTCAATTTACTCAAGGTAATAGTATGTTTCTTGTAGATAAACCGTATGTCTCTGATTTTTTTAGAAGAACCGTAAAGGATAACGCAATCCCCGTTGTTGCCACTGCTGTTTCAAAAAAATGCAATCTTTTTGAAGGAACAAAGCTGCTCAGTGAAGAAGAAGCCGTGAAAAAAGCAGGCAGCTTTGAATATCCCGTTATCTATACGACTTCAGAAAATTCAATAGAATGGATAGCAAAGCATCTCGCCTCTACCGGTCTTCCTGAGAAAATTGAGCTCTTTAAAAACAAGGTTAAATTTCGTCAGTTAACCCGGCCTGTTTTTCCTGATTTTTATTTTAAGGAAGTCATGCTTGAAGATTTAGATGAAGTCAACTTTGATGAACTTCCGCTTCCTTTTATTATTAAGCCCGCAGTGGGTTTTTTCAGTATGGGGGTCTACAAGGTTTCAGGTGCTGAAGAATGGCCCACTACGATTGAAGCCATCCATGTCGAGATGGAACAGGTTGCCAGTCTTTATCCTGAAGAAGTGCTCAATGGCCGATCCTTTATTATTGAAGAATGCATCGAGGGAGAAGAGTATGCTGTTGACGCGTACTTTAATTCTGAAGGTGAACCGGTTATTCTCGGAATATTAAAGCATACTTTTTCTTCTGATGACGATGTCAGTGACCGTGTCTATACAACATCGAAAAATATTATAGAAGGCAATCTTGAAGAATTTACAGATTTTGTCTCAGTATTGGGGGATCTTACAGGGGTTAAAAATTTTCCGGTTCACATCGAATTGCGGCGGGATGAGAGGGGAAGGATTTGTCCAATTGAAGTTAACCCGATGCGTTTTGGGGGCTGGTGCTCTACTGCAGATCTGACCTTTCATGCCTATGGGTTTAATCCCTACCTTTGTTTTTATTCACAAAAGAAACCTGACTGGAAAGACGTTTTAAAGGGGAAGGAAGGAATTCTTTTCAGTATAGTTGTACTGGATAATTCAACCGGCGTTGACGGGAAGGATATAACTTCCTTTAACTATAATAAATTGCTTCAGCAGTTCGAAAAGCCCCTTGAATTGAGAAAGATTGACTTTAAAGAATATCCTGTCTTTGGTTTTCTTTTTGTAGCGACAAGAGAAGAGAACTTCTTTGAATTAAAAAGAGTTCTTGATTCAGACCTGAAGGAGTTTGTTTCGATCAGGTAGTCTCAATGTGGAATGTTATGTTTAAAGGAGACATCATCTTTAGATAAAGGCGACATTGCGCAATGTCGCCTAAAAAAAATTACTTTTGTCCGTCCATTGCTTCGGCAACATTTTGGATGTGATCCTTGATTCTTCTATATGCGTTCAGCATGTTCATGTAACTGACACTGAGCAGTGGATCTGTTTTCGTCTGTGAGAGACGCTGAAGGTGGTTGCTGCGTATTTCACGGTAGTAGCCGGTTATTTTGTTTCCCGCCTGGTAGACCAGGTTCATGTCTTCAGGCTGTCTTTTATAGATGGATGTATTTATTCTTTCGAAATGAAAAAGGACACGGTCGTGGAGCTCAAGAATTTCAGTTCTTTTCTCTTCGGATAAATTAATACCGGCATCATTGAGTTTCAATCGCAGCTTGAGGATATTTGTTATATAGTCACTGATTGATTCGTATTCGTCAGCCATGCGGAGCTGTGACTGGGATTCCAACGTTTGAGAATGGGTTATTTTGCTTGAGATGGTGTCCATCAGAAAGGTGGATATTTCTTTCTGCATAATGTCGAGTTCTTCTTCACGTTGAAAAATTATATCAGTTGAACTTTTACCCGGGGTGTCAGATACCAGTATCTGGCGCAGGTTATCGAACATCTCCATTATTGATTTACCCATATTCAGAATTTCTTTTCGTGACTGTTCGATTACCATAATCGGAGTGTCAAGAATACGAACATCAAATTTAGTCAGGTGCGCCTGTTCAGGGATATCTTTATCAGGGGCAAGTTTTTCGAGCACTTTAGCGAAGTATTTAACAAAGGGAATAAGTAAAACTACTGTTGCAATGTTAAAAAAAGTATGGGCCACGGCAATACCCCTTATGATAAAGGGGAAGGTTGCTTTCCCGTTTTCTATTACTACCGCTGCAGGATTAGCACCGGCGAGGTAGGGGAGTGCTTGAATATAATAATCGAAAAAGGGGATAAATATTAACGCACCGATACAGTTTATCAGGGTGTGAGCATAGGCGGTTCGTTTTGCGTTTGTTGATGCCCCAAGGGAAGCGAGAAAGGCGGTGATGGTAGTTCCAATGTTCATGCCAAGAACAAGGGCCACAGCTGTTTCAAAATTTATTATTCCTGTGATGGCCATACTCATGACAATACCAACGGAAGCTGAAGACGACTGGACAATGGCGGTAATTAAAGCTCCGGTAGAAGCGCAAAGCAGGAGGCCTGTTATTGTATCAGGGGTAAATTTACTGAACATGGCAAGAAATTCAGGAATTTCCCTGATGGGTTTAAAACCGTTTTTCATCAGTTCAAGGCCAAAAAAGACCATGCCGATACCCATCAGCATCATGGCAGAATAGCGTATCCGGTCTTTATTTGAGAAAAGAAAAACCATACCCGCAACACCTAAAAGAGGAAGTCCGTATTTACCGACCTTTAAGACCAGGATCCACCCTGTTACAGTTGTTCCTACATTAGCTCCAAGGATGACGCCGATTGCCTGGGTGAGGGACATCAGTCCTGCGTTTACAAAACCGATGGTCATTACTGATGTGACTGAACTTGACTGGATAATAGCTGTTACAAGAAATCCTACTGTTATTGCCATTAAGCGGTTATTGGTGACAGCATTAATCAATTGCCTCAGTCTGTCTCCTGCTATCGCCTGCATTCCACTGGACATGTTATGCATACCGAGAAGAAATATAGTAAGGCCCCCAATTATCTGAAAGGCCATAGTTGTAATTAGATCTGCAGTCATCTATGAATCTCCTTCTCCCCGGGGGGTAGCAGGTGAAAATTCTACCGGCTGATACAGGGAGCAGCTATTGAGGGCAAAGTATTGAATTATTGATTTCATTCAAGCACAATTATAATCTTTTTTAGTTTTTATTTCTATAACGGATATTTCACTAAAAGCTCCATAAAGAGAATATTCGTTCGTGAACGTTCCTGCAGGAGAGATGAAGTATACAGGAAGGACAAATGAAACAGGCTTACAGGATTGCCTCATTGAGGCATGATCCATAGGGTTTTTTTTCGAATACCATCTGAATCAGTGAAATGCCGGTTTCCATTGCAGCTGAGCCCATATGCCAGGAATACTCATGGCTCTTGTATAGTTTTTCCGGATAATTCTTAAGTATTTGCTGCTTATTCTTTTCTAAGTTTTTCATCCATTCTTTGGCTGTCCGGCTGTAATGAATACCAAAGGTTTCAGAATGGAGTAATCGTAAATCTCCTGTTTCAAGAGCTGACTTGACAATGAGAGAGGGGGTTGGGGAATCCGCATTGGGCATCAGCACAGCAGAAAAATTGAGATGCTTTTTTTGCTTGTCGTCCATGAATACATCATTTCCATGATAAATCATGGTATGTAATACAAATCTTCCCCCGGGCTTCAGGTGGTCATTGACCTTGTTCATATAAGTGTTGAAGTATTTTGTTCCAACATGCTCGGCCATACCAACTGAAACAATGCTGTCGTATTCTCCCTTTATTTCCCGGTAATCACAATATTCAAAATCAAGATGAGGGTAGGTCTCCCTGCAGTAGTTGATCTGTTGATGGCTCAGGGCTATACCCTTGACACGGGCTCCTGTGTTTTCATTGATATAGTTACACAAGCTTCCCCATCCGCAGCCGATATCGAGAACCCTGTCATTTTTTGATATTTTTGCCTTCTCTGTAACCAGTTTCATTTTGTTGATTTGAGCTTCTTCTAATGTAGCGTTGGGGTGAGGCCATATGGCACAGGTATAGTTCATGCTTGGTCCAAGCATTAGTTTGTAGAAATCGTTGCCGATATCATAGGTCGCTCCAATTTCTTTTCTGCAGTTTTCAATTGTGTTTTGTTTTTGGCTCCAGATTTTTTTATGTATGAGGAGTGATTTGATGTCAAATTTTGATAACAGCTGAGTCAGTTTTCTGAAGCGTTGCTCATTCAGCATAAAGACGAGAAGCACGTGGTAGGGGGACGGAGAATCCCATTTGCTGTTTACATAGCCCATGCCCAGAGCGAATTCTCCCTGGGTAATAATTTCAGAAAT
>CAZPEK010000258.1:0-5751 GCA_964585555.1 uncultured Leptospirales bacterium
ATTGAGATCAAGATAGACAAGTGACCATTGCCACCGCCAGCCGAAAAGGAAATGGCCGAAAAGACCGTGGGATTTCAACACATTGCCCGATGCGTCCTTTGCATGCATATGGCTGTAATAGCACTGAACACCAAAATACCCTGAGTCATGATATTTCTTTTTATAATTATAATAATACTTAAGGGCGACCCCGCCGCCGAGGCCGTAAATTGACGTATCACTTGTATCCTCTAAAGCGCCGATCGACACCCCGTAACTGGAATACCCGAAGCTACCGTATAATCCCAGGGGTCCCAATCCTTCATATCCCGCTTCTATTATCGGTCCGGTGAAAATCAGAGCAGGAGCACTGATGCCGATTGAAAAGGTCTTTTTATAATCGGGGTTTAAGGTGTCGGCATCCTGGTAATCTGCAAACAGGGGACCGCTAAAAAAACAAAAAACAGGAACTGATAGCAGTAATATAATGGCTGATTTTATTTTCATAGTTCCCTCCAGACAGGTAAGAAGTATGTACTATAATTTACTCGACAGGGCTGATTTATTTTTTTACAAGGAAAAACCGGTAGAGAACCAGTCCCGCGAAAAAACCGCTGATATGTGAAATCCATGCAACATTGCCCGCCCCGTTCATCAGGCCTGAAATCTGCATGACAAACCAGATAATAATAAAAACCACCGCAGGCATGCGGATGGGAAAAACAATAAAAAGGACATGAACCTTGGCGAAGGGATACAGCAGCAGATAGGCTCCCAGCACACCGGAGATGGCCCCGGAAGCGCCAACAAGAGAAACCTGTGACTCCGGATGCATCAGAGCAAAGGCGAGGCCGCTGATTATTCCCGTTGCAAGATAAAAGCCAAGAAAACGGGGCCGCGTCATTGAATCTTCGATATTGTTGCCGAAGATCCAGAGAAAAAGCATATTAAAAACAATATGCCCCACCCCGCCATGGACAAACATATAGGTAATCGCAGAAAGGGGAGGCGCAAGAAGCATTGAATCAGGAAGGTTCCCCCCGGTAAGTTCAAGGGGAATCAGAGCCAGTTCACGGGAGGCAAGAATTCCCGGAGCGTTCCCCAGGATATGAAGAATAAATACTGCAATATTAATTACAATAATAGCAATTGTTACAACGGCGGTTCTTTCTGTGGGATTAATATCTTTATACGGAAAGAACATGCTTACACTACCGAAAGCCCGTCATAAAGATACTTTTTCTTTAAAAAGAAGTCTTCACCAAGTCCTGACGCGACATAGCAGGCGCCCCCGATATTTGAGCGTTCAGGGATACGGCAGTCTTTCCCGATTACCGTAATACTGTTAAAAAGTGACCGGGGATAGTCGTTGCTCTTAAAGGACTCTTCTTCTGTACCGATGTTGCAGTAGGGCCCGATATTTGGATAGACATCTTCGGGCGACCGGTCAGTCCGTTCATCAACGACTGTTCTGGTTATCCGTGCCCCCGGTGCGATACGGGCAAAGGGAAGTATTATTGAATCCCGAACAACAGCTTTTTCCTCAATAACAACCCCGGGATAAACAATAGAATTTTCCACCGTACCATTAATTGAACAGTAGTCTGAGACAAAAGAATTCGACACCCGGGCCTCTTCTCCAAGCACCGCGTAACCTGTTGACTCAATACCGCTCTGAATAATTTTTTCTTCATACAGAAGGTCAAAAATTTCCTGGTTCCAGATGACTTCCCGGCTGCTGTTAAAATAATCCGGTACATTTTTCATGGGCCAGTAGTGGGCCCGGTAGGTCGCCCGTTTCACCCCGCTGTTAATAATAAAGTTCATCAGCATTTCAAAAATATTCGGGGCAGTATGGCCTTCTTTTAAAACCCGGTTAATCACCTTCAAAAGTTTGCGGCGCCGGGTAACCAGGAGCTTATTGGCCATACTCGGCTTGCCGTTTATATCGATCAAAAAGAGAAGTGAATCAGACTTTGAGGCCCGAAAGCGCTTCATGATCGCTGAAAAATCAATTATTGATGGATTCTCTCCATTATATAGAATATAGGCAGACGTATCGTGCTCCTCTATCAGGTCATGGCAGTACTGCAGGTCGGAAAACTGCTCTGAGACAACGGTCACCGAATCGGCCCGGTTATGGTGGGTAATATATTCATCAAGTCCGTCAATAATATTGCTATAAATAATCGTCGATTCAGCATCTAAGGCCCATGAATTTCTGAGGGTAAAATCAACAACACGAAATCTTCCCCCGAAGGGAATCATATACCGCGAACGGGCTTCTGTTAACGAAAGAAGCTCGTCATTCCGTGCTGCCGGATATGATATTATTGTAACATTCTCCATTTACTCTGTTCCCGGGAAACTATACCCGAAGGCCCAATTCCCTTGCAGCAAGAGTATAATTTCCACTATTTTTCTTTTTTTCTGTGTACGGGGTACCCATTCTGAAAGCCTGTAAATACGATAGAACTTCCCTTCCCGATATACAAATATTTCCTGTAGTAAAAATGCAATTAAAAAAACTGACAGGTCAACTGGATTTTGTATTTAATTACTTTTAAAGTGGTCTGTCACGGGTTCAGAGCACCCTAAAAATTCTAATTTACTAAAAAACTGTTTGAAAAGAGTGCTTATTCCTGAACTATGTTTTAAGGGCCCATGGTCTGAAAAAATAACACTGAAATCAAAAACAGCAGAAAATCATGTATAAAGTAATCATAGAACCGGCCGGTATAACAAGACATGCCGAAGAGGGAACACTCCTGATTGACCTTCTAACTGATGCGGGAATTCCCCTTCATACTCCCTGCGGAGGCCGGGGAAGCTGCAAAAAATGCATGGTTACGGCAGCCCCCCTGAACAGTACCCCTGCCCATGGGCAGGCCGATACAATGGTCCTTGCCTGCAAGACCCTGGTAACAGAAGACCTGGTTGTCCACACTGAAAAAGCCGATGGGGGTTTTACTGTTTCAAGCCTTGATAATCTTCCCCCGGGGGAAACCCTGGTACTGGCCCTTGACCTCGGCACCACGACCATGCAGCCTGCCCTGGTTCATCAACCTACGGGAAGAACCTGGTCACTTCCTTCTGTAATGAATCCCCAGCGCCGCTATGGCCACGATGTCATTGCCCGTATTGCCGCCCTCGATGACCCTGAAAAGGCCCACCATCTGACCGGGGCGCTGCTGCGAACCATCGCGCAGATGTACCGGGAAATCATCAACTTCCGTCCCGAACTGAAAGGGCTCATTACACAACTGGTGGTTTCAGGAAACACCACCATGTCATATCTCTTTCTCGGCCTTGATGCCCGGCCCCTGGGGACCTTCCCCTACGAGGCTCCCGTTTTGACCTTTACTGATGACATGACCGAAAAGGCCCGGGACATTCTCCAGGGCATTAAAAAAATCAGAGTTCTCCCGGGGGCTTCGGCATTTCTCGGCGGTGATCTCACCGGGGGACTCGCCCTCATGGAGAGAGAAGGCATCCCCGAAGGAACCCTTTTTTTTGACATGGGAACCAATGGTGAAATGTTTTTAAAGAATGGTGAAGGAAGTTTAGTCGCTACGTCCTGTGCCATGGGACCAGCCCTGGAGGGCATGAACATTTCAAGCGGTATGACCGCCGCGCCGGGAGCCGTCAATCACCTTTCAATTAGAAAAAATACCCTTGAGATTTCAGTTATAGACGATGAGCCTCCCGCAGGAATCGCCGGCACCGGTCTGATCGACTGCATCTCTCTCCTCCTTGACCGGGGGCTCATTGACCGGTCTGGAAGTATTGCAAAGGGAATCACCGAAACAGGAGTAACAGGACTCAGCCTTGAGGGCCTCTCATTTATCATTGCAGAGGGTATCACTATAACCCAGAAGGATATTCGCAACATTCAACTTGCCCGTGCCGCCAGTTTCGCCGGGGCTGCAATCCTTCTCAAAGAAGGAAACCTCCCTGCCGGGAAAATAAAAAAAGTAATTATCGCGGGAAGTTTCGGGGAAAACCTGAATCTTGAAGCTTTCAAAAATCTGAAGTTTCTTCCTGACTTTAAAAATGCCGAATATTCCTTTGTCGGCAATACGAGCCTCAGGGCTGCCGCTGCGGCGGTTGATGATTCTTTTTATAAAGAGGTGGAGGCTCAGAGCCGTGCCATGAGAATCGTAGATCTTGCCAGCCATCAAGACTTCAATGACCTCTACATGGAATCGATGAATTTTTAATTGAATATTTTCTTTGAAGGTGCAATCTTTTATTTAGAGGCGCGAAAACGCTTTCGCGCCTTCAACAAAAATATTCGCGCTTTCAATCGAAATATTCACGACAATTAATATTGACAAATGTCTTCCTTTTTACACATTAATCCTTAACGACATTAAGTACTCTACAGGGAGCGTCACATGGAAATTAAAAAAAGAGAGCACTGGGGTTCAAAAGTCGGCTTTGTGCTTGCGGCTGCCGGTTCGGCAATCGGCCTCGGCAATATCTGGATGTTTCCCTATGTGACCGGTGAAAACGGGGGTGCCGCCTTTGTGGTTATTTACCTGGTTGCGGTTCTCCTCCTGGGGCTTCCCATTATGATCGCTGAGCTGGTTATCGGCCGCCACACGGGAAAAGATCCCGTCGGGGCCTTCAAGACAATGCTCGGGGGTACCGGCTGGGAAATAGTCGGCTATATGGGTGTTCTTGCGGGTTTTCTCATTCTCTCTTTCTACAGTGTCGTGGGAGGCTGGACCCTTGGCTATATTGTTAAAAGTATAACCGGGGTTGTAACGACTCTGAAAAGTACCGATGCCGCTTCAACAATGTTTAAGGAATATACTGCCGATACGGGCTCAATGATTCTCTATCACTTCCTTTTCATATTCTTCTGTGTCATTATCGTTATCCGGGGAATACAAAATGGAATTGAGAGGGCGAGCAAAATTCTCATGCCCCTTCTTTTTCTACTTCTCGTCGCCCTCATCATTCGGGGCGTCACCATGGAAGGAGGCCTCAAGGGTGTGGCCTTTTTTCTCAAACCGGATTTCACAAAAATAACCACTGACTCGGTACTGAAAGCCCTGGGTCAGTCATTCTTCAGCCTCAGCCTCGGCATGGGGGCCATGATCACCTACGGAAGTTATCTTTCTAAAGAAGATAAAATTCTACATTCGGCACTCTGGATTGTAGTGCTCGATACATTCATTGCCATCCTCGCGGGCCTGGCTATCTTCCCCGCTGTTTTTGCCATGGGCCTTGACCCGAAGGGGGGTCCCGGGCTGATTTATCATGTCATTCCCACAGTATTCAGCAACATGAATTATGGAAGTATCTTTGCCACCCTTTTCTTTGTGCTGTTGTTTATCGCCGCATTGACTTCAGGCATCTCTCTTCTTGAGGTTACCGTTGCCTACATCACCGATGAAAAGGGCTGGAGCCGTAAAAAAGCGGTTCTGGTCTTCGGATTTATCATTTTTCTCATCGGCATACCCGCGGGACTATCCTTCGGGGTAATGCAGGATGTAAATCCGGTGATTCTTGGCGGACTTGCCGGAAAGGGATTGCAGGAGAGGACAACGTCAAGGGATATTCTACCATTCCCTGTGCCGGTTGTCCACTCCTGATTAACATTTTATAAATCAGGAGGATTTATGACAAAGCCAACATTACCAATTCCCGCACCAATCACCGCCACGACAACTATTTCCGGAGATGTGCTAGACCCGGAAACCTTGCGATTAATCCGCGAAACTGAAGCCCAAAACCGGAAAATGGAGGCTGCATACCATGCAA
>CAZPEK010000259.1:0-832 GCA_964585555.1 uncultured Leptospirales bacterium
GATGGAATACCAATAAAAATAAAAGCATGTAGCCAGGCAAACTAACAGCTCCGGGTTTTGCTCCCGGCGCTGTTTATTCACTCTCCATACTGCTGCACACTCTACATTACGATATACTGTCCTTTTTCATCAATTGATACGCCGAAAGCAATACAAGGAATCCCATGGTCCAGAGGGTAACGGCTCCGACTGCACTGTGTATCGGGTTTAAGGTCAGAAAAGCGGCAAAACCGCCAAAGAGAAACAGGGGGGCCGAATCTATTAAGCGGTTAACAGGGCGTTCGGCGGGAAGGTTTAACCGGGGAGCCAGTAACCCGAAGAAAATAAAAAACTGGAAAAAAGCCATCAGGGTCCATCCCCGGAACTCACTCACCGGCACGCCGAAAAATGTATTGGGGTCACCCACATGGGCAGTATAATGATAAAATCCCGTCTTGAGGCAGGCGGGTTCCACGGCAAAACTCCATGAGGCGTTTGCCATGGCATAGAGCAGACAGCGCCAGGCGACTCTCCAGATTGTTTCGTTTTGTTCACGGTACACAACACGCTTTTTCAATATCATGTTGATTAGCACATAGGTAGGCCAGCACAGGGCGGCGAAAGCCAGGGGCACTACGAGGGGAACATCTCCAAGTTTTGGTCCAAGTAGCGCATCCTTATAAATGACATGCCCAAAAACTATACCATCGAATGAAACATTTATCTGCTCACAACACCACTCAACAGCAATGACCACACTGAAAAACAGACTAGCGCCCTTTAATCCAATATGATAAATCTCGTGCAGCACCGCGATACTGATCATAGCGCCAACATGCACAATGATAGCAGG
>CAZPEK010000259.1:842-1104 GCA_964585555.1 uncultured Leptospirales bacterium
CATTGGGAGAAAACTACCTGCAGGAAGAACAATACTGATGACCATCACTACTACATGTATAAGAGTGCAGACCCCCAGCAGCTTCAGAAAGAAACTAAAATTCGGATTTACTGAATTTTTGCCCATGAATTCCTCCGATAAACATTTTTCATTATTCATAAAATACTGCCACAAAAATTGTTCTCGAGAATCACACTTACAAAACTAATCTTAAAAATTTCAAACATGCAAGGTTTTTTTCATCCATTCACCGACACTTCAA
>CAZPEK010000259.1:1114-5672 GCA_964585555.1 uncultured Leptospirales bacterium
CCGGGTTTCAAACCCCCGGCAATTGAAAAGCCTAACCATTTAAGTCCTTCTTGATTTTACCGCACACTTTCTGTTACAATTTCCCAGCAAAAGGAGGCTGCCATGAATTGTCTCGTCACCGGCGCTACCGGCTTTCTCGGTACAAACCTCGTACACCATCTGGTTCAAAAAGGTCACAAGGTCCGTGCCTTCGGACTCCCGGGATCAGAAACAAAATACATTAAGAAGCTTCCTGTTGAGATCATGTACGGCGACATCACCATTCCCTCAGATGTTGATGATGCGGTAAAGGGAACCGATATTATTTATAATGTAGCCGGCGACACCTCCTGGTGGAAAAAAAACTTCAAACGCCAGCGACAGATCAATGTCAATGGCCCCGTCCTTGTTGCCGAGGCTGCATTAAAAAACGGAGTTAAGCGAATTATACATACCAGCACAATCGACGCCCTCGGCTTCAACCCTGAAGGAATTACCGATGAGACCTGGGATATCTATAATTATGGCGGTACCGGCTATAACTACGCTGACACAAAACGCGAAGGGGAAAACCGCATCCGGGCCTACAACGACCGGGGCCTTGAGGTGATTGTCATCTATCCCGGCAGCATGATGGGTCCCTTTGACTTCACCCTTCAGTACGGGCGCCTCTTTTTTGATCTTCGCGATGGAAAAGTTCCCGGCTGCCCCGCCGGGGGTGTCAGCTTCGGTCATGTTTCAGAAGTTGCAAAGGCCCACATCACCGCGTCGGAGAAGGGATGCCCGGGAGACGGGTTTATCTGTGCAGGAGAAAATGTCACCTACCGGGAGCTCTTTAAAATTATCGCGGGGAAGTTCAAAAAAAAAGCACCGGGGATCACCTTCCCGTCATGGATGCTTACCGGTTATGGATACCTGATGCAGAGCCTTTCAGCTATCACAAAAAAGCCCCCGGAAATAGATCCCGGCATGGCCCGCTACATGTCGATTAAGGCCTACTACACTTCAGCCAGGGCGGAAGAAACCCTCGGTTACCAGGTTCTTCCTCTGCAGAAAATGGTCGATGACGCTTTTGACTGGTACCGGCAGGAAAACTTTCTCTGACAGAAAGTATATTGAAATATCCAACTGAAACTGCTAATATAGAGAAAGAGGATTATTCTACGATGTATAATATTGATAAAATCAACGTACCTGTTTCAAATGATTTTTTAAAAAAATGGCAGGCTATTGTTGATCTCCTTGCCGAGGTAGCCAATGTTCCCGCCGCTTTGATCATGAGGGTTTCAGGTGATTCCATAAAGGTCTTCCGAACAAGCAACACGAAAGGAAACCCCTATGAGATCGATGAAGCGGCTCCCTTTCACCGGGAATGCGGCCTCTACTGTGAAACGGTTATCAGGACTAAAGAAAAATTATTAATTCCCAATGCCTTAAAGGACAAAAACTGGGACACAAATCCAGACGTTGAACTGGGAATGATTGCATACCTGGGATACCCCATCTCCTATCCCGATAGTTCAATTTTCGGAACACTCTGCATTCTGGATACGAAGGAAAATCATTTCAACAAAAAAACAGAAGAACTCCTGAACCGCTTTCGCAGTATCCTTGAAGATCAGCTTGCACTCATACTTAAAAACATTGAACTGGAAGAGGCCATCGGAGAGATCAAAACTCTTTCCGGTCTCCTTCCCATATGCTCAAGCTGCAAAAAAATCCGTGATGACAAAGGGTACTGGAATCAAATTGAATCATACATTTCCAAACGCACCGATGCGGCCTTCAGTCACGGGATCTGCGAGGAGTGTGCAAACAAATTATATGGAGACCAGAAGTGGTTTAAAAACCACTGATTTTTAAATAACCCCGGGTTATCTAAAAACCTATCCCTTCCTGTCAAAAAGGAGACCCTCACCTTCCCGTATATGCTCGACAGTACGAAGAACCTCTTCATGGGTTATTTCCCGTGCCATGATGGCCGTGATCTTTCCGTCAGCGTCGGCGACAACCACGTCAATGTAAACATCTTCAGCTTCGCTTCTCAAGCGAAAACGGTAACGGGAATCATTATTTTCACATTCCCGGTTTGCCCAGTCAACCAGTGCCGCGAATTCAGAGAAATGATCCTTGACCTCGCTCCGGTCCTCTTTTTCTTCCTTACCCTCTTCTCTTTTTTTTTCAGGAAGTTTATCCGGCACCAGGGTAACATCATCATTTTTCTTCATGGATGTACTGGATGTTCCGCTAATGCGTATTTTTCTGCTTTTGGATATTTCAGACATAACAGCTCCTGTGTGCTGTATACATTATCGGCACTGACCTGCATCAAAAAGGAAGAAAATAACTTTTTATTCGCTACACACCCCAAAAACACCCCGGAACTTCAAGCATTTAGAGAGCCTTAAAGCGAAGAAGGTTCGACTGAAAATCCCCCAGCATCGGTGGAAGGCGAAAGCCCGCATACATCAGTTCGTCTCCCCCGTAGCTTTCCCTGTAACCGAGAAGCTGGTAGAGATTATCAAAATTCTCAAGGCGGTAAGTACAATCCGGATCAAGGCCCCGGCATTTTAAAAGCACCGGTCCTTCGTGGGGTCGGGCCAGCACACGGCTATAGAAAAGTGCCCCTTCCTTTTTATCAGGAGAAGTAAACATCCAGGAAGTCATATTCTCTTCAAAGGGAGAAAGAATCCGGTAAAAATCGCCAAACTGTACCAGCTTTCGAATCTGCTTATAGATGGCCCCGTGGACCGCCACCAGCGCCCGGTCTTCTTTAGAAAGCAGAGAAAGATCAAGCTCAAATCCAAGATTTCCCCCCATGGCGGTATGAAGCCGGGTAAGCAGCGGTGTGCTCCGCTGCACCTGGTGATTCGGAACATCTGAAACATGAGCTCCGGCAGAAACAGCCGGGTAGACGAAACTGGTTCCCCACTGAATTTTCAGACGCTCGACCCCGTCGGTATCATCACTACTCCAGGTCTGGGGCATGTAATAAAGCATCCCGGGGTCAAAACGCCCCCCTCCCCCGGAACAGCTTTCAAAAAGTATATCCGGGAAGCGCTCATTGAGCTCATGCATGACACGGTAGAGCCCCAGGATATACCGGTGCATCACCTCGCCCTGCTGCTCAGGCAGAAGAGCCTCAGAAAAAACCTCGGTCATATTTCTATTCATATCCCACTTAACATAGGTTATTGGGGCGGAAGAAAAAACATTCGCAAGCATACTGATAAGTTCATCCTGCACCTCAATCCGGGTCATATCAAGAACCAGCTGGTTCCGGGATTCCGTGCGGCGACGCGCCGGCACATGGAGGCACCAGTCGGGATGGGCACGGTAGAGCTCGCTCTCAGCAGAAACCATTTCCGGCTCAACCCAGATACCGAAGTCAAGGCCCATGGCATTGACCTTTTCTGCCAGCCCCTTTAACCCGTTGGGAAGTTTACTTTTATCAACAAACCAGTCGCCCAGGGATGAATTATCGCTGTCACGCTTTCCGAACCAGCCGTCATCAAGAACAAACAGTTCAATGCCCAAATCCTTTGCCCCGTCGGCGATTTTTAAAATCTTTTCCTCGTTAAAATCAAAGTACGTCGCCTCCCAGTTGTTTATCAGCAGGGGGCGCTCACGGTCACGCCAGGTTCCCCGGGCAAGACGCTCACGATAAAGGCGGTGAAAGGTTCGGGACATTCCCCCGAAGCCATCTGAAGAATAAACCAGTACCGCTTCAGGGGTCTGGAAAGCCTCACCTGCCTTGAGGTTCCATGAAAAATTAAAGGGATTGATGCCGAGACCGACGCGGCTCATGCCGAACTGATCAACTTCCACACCGGCAAAAAAACTTCCACTGTAGACAAGGGAAAAACCCATCACATCCCCCGACTCTTCTGTCGCTTCAGGTGATGCCAGGGCGATGAAGGGATTCTGCATGTGACTGCTTGAGCCGCGGCGGCTTTCTACAGCCTGCATCCCGGGAACAAGGCGGCGTCGGTACTCATGGCGTTCACGGGCCCATGAACCGGAAAGCTGGAGCATCTCGAAACGGTCACCAATAATATCAAGAGAACAGGAAAAGGCCCGGTTCAGGGAAACGCCCTGACTTCCTTCATTAATAATTTGTGCAGATCGGGCCACGGCGCTGTACCGGGCAAAGGCGGTAAAGCTCAGGACAACCGTGATCTTTGTCAGCGAATCGGTCATGGTCACATCTAAAGTCTCCGCCTCGTCATCCGATTCAGTATAGGTTGCAGGAAGCCCGGGAAGGGCCGGCTTACCGGGATACATTTTATGAGAAACATATTTCAGTTCTGTTATATGTGAACCATCACTGTTTTTAACTTCAATGGCAGGCATTCTAAAATCACCGGTACCGTAAAAGGGATATTCCATCGGAAGGGTATCATAGGTCATATCATGATTTTCCGGGTGCGAGTTGGGAGAAAAAGCCATGGCAGCGGGCCGGTAGAGACAGGTAAGATTCGCGTCACCAAGCCTGCGGCCCCAGTAAAGGTGAAGCAGATCATTGCCAGGGGTCAACTGCATTACATAGCTTGAATCACCGGCCCTGAGATGGAATATT
>CAZPEK010000260.1:0-5664 GCA_964585555.1 uncultured Leptospirales bacterium
GTGGGCCGAACCGGTGACCGGATCCTCAGGAACACCGACAGCGGGGGCGAAAAACCGGGAGACAAAATCATACTCATCAAAACCGGCCGCGGTAACAATAATGCCGCGGCAGTCAATTTTTTCGAGAAGAGAAAAATCAGGAGAAAGGGCCGCAAGGGCCGCCGCGTCTTTGATCTCTACCAGGTAATCGAAACGGTTTTTCAGCACTGTCATGGCAGCAAGGCCAAGCCCCTTTTCAAGGATTCCAGGGACATCAACCGGCACAGCCGGCTCGGCAGGAAAATCCATCGTTAGTCTCCCGTCACGGTATTCGGTGCGAAGCTCACCACTCAGAGTGAAAAAACGTATCGTGTCTTTTTTCGAGACGTCTCCCCTTTCAAAGAGGATATGGGCAGCGGCAAGGGTTGCGTGGCCGCAAAGGGCAACTTCAGCGCCAGGGGTAAACCAGCGAAGGCGAAAGCCGTCACCTTCATGGACCAGAAATGCCGTTTCTGAAAGGTTCATCTCCATGGCAATCTTCTGCATCAGGTCATCGTTCAACGGTTGATTCCCGATATAGACGGCAGCGGGATTGCCCTCAAAGGCCTGTGCCGCAAAGGCGTCAACCTGGTAAAAGTTCAGTTTCTGTGCCATGACCATGTACCCTTCGTCTTTTCAATGAATTGATACGTTCTACAGATACACTATCAGGCAACAAAAATTACAATCATAAAACTCCGGCCCGGGCGGTAATATATACACTTGACACTCACAATGAACTTTTAAAAGAATTGTTCACTTATTAAAATCTAATTGACTTAGAGATAAAAATAATACACCCTATCATATATCAAAAACGCAACAGGAGGCCCCCATGAATCAGCCTGAGCTGACCCAAACCGCCCTCGATCTTTTACGCAACCCGAATAACTTTCACTGGTCCTTCATCACCCTTCTTGCCCTGGTAATGTATGTCTATCTAAACGAGATATCAAAAAAAAACTGGAAGGGAATAGCCGCGGGACTTTCTCTCTACATGGTCCACTGGTTTTTTGAAATCGGCAATGCCCTGATTCAGCACTTTTCAGGACACGCCCTCTGGACGGTGCCGACCGGCACCAGTTATCTTCTCCTCATTGGCGTCTGCTGGGAACTGAGCCTCATGTTTTCAGTTGCCGGACTCATGCTCAGCAAGATACTCCCTGAAGACCCGAAGACTAAAATATTCGGCATCAATATTCGAATAGTCTGGGCCCTGGGAAACGCCGCCTTTTTCTCAATTTTTGAAATTTTTCTCGCCACAACGCCGGCTTTTCACTGGGTCTATTCATGGTGGGGATCCTTTCCGGTTTTTATTACTGTCTATATCCCCTTCTTCCTGGCAGCAGCCTATGCCTATTACTGGAAGCCCACAACACAGAAGATATTTATCGGCTCACTCTTTGCTCTCAATGCAGTCATGCTTATTGTTTTCGGCGCCATCCTCCACTGGATATAATAATGCAGAGGAAAAAGCAGCAGGGAACAGGTATAAGGCCCACTTGTTCCTTTTTCCTTCTTTTTTCCTTTTATCCTGCCGATCAAATCCGTTAAAACCAGATGGAGAACCAGGTATGAGTAAACTCTTTAAGTATTTCGGCATTGTTGTGAATGAAGGGGACTATATCTTTCGTGAAGGGGACGAAGCGGACTGCATGTATCTTATTCACAAGGGCCGTATTAAAATCAGCAAAAGCCGCGGCAATGTTGAAAAAAGAATTCAGATCCTCGAAGAGGGCGAGTTTGTCGGAGAAATGGCTATCATCAACTCCCTTCCCCGCTCCGCCGATGCAATGGCCCTCGAGGAAAGTCACCTGATCAGGATGGACCGGGTCTCATACGACAATACCATTGAAAAAAACCGCCAGTTTGCCCTCAGCTTCATCCAGTTTCTTTCCAAGCGTCTCAGGGATACCACAGACCAGCTCTCCTTTCTCTATGAACGAGACAGGGCTCAGAAGATGTTTATAGAAATTCTACAGGATATCATGATAAACGGCAAGCAGGATCAAAAGGGAAAATGGCGCCTCCTGAAGCTTCAACCATTTATTGATCGCTATAGCAAATCAAGTTTCATCGATCAGGAAGACATCATGTCAATTCTTGATGAATTGATTAAAGACGAACGTATCAAGTTAAAAACCGGCAGTGCCGGGCAGACCTGGATTGCTCTTGCGGTAGAATAAAGCTTTTAGTCGCCCCGGGCCTCAGCAATCAATTTTTTTACTGCCTTCCGAACTTCATCAGCACCTTCTGCCCTGTCACTGGTAATGCTGAAAAAAACCGAAGCACTGTTGTATTCAGGAACAGAATAACAGAAAACCGGTCCCCGGTATGCCGCCAGATGGCGGGCCAGAAGAGCAATGCACGCCTTCAGGGTCTTTCCATATGCGTCACTGTTTTCTATGATAGAAGAATTCTTCAGCTGATCCAGAATCCATTGGGTCGAAGAGGGATCAATTATCCCAAAGGAATAAAGGTACCAGTCTTCGATAAAATCTATCAGCACTCTTTTTTCTTCCTCTGAAAAAATACTGTAGGCGGGACAGAGAAAACTGCCACAGATTTTGCTCCCGAAGAGCGATTCGCCTCTCCCCTCCTCTCCGCATGAAAGGGGGTGAACAAGGCAGCCTGGTTTCCCTGGAGCAAGAAATCCCTGGAAGGGGCAGATGTGTGTCGTATCATCCCGAACAGCTACTGTCCGCTCAATGTAGCAGTCTTCCTCGGTATAGCGCCACCCGTTATCCCTGCGAAAACTTCCTTCACCAAGAAATTTTTCCAGGTGTTCCCGTGACAGATCCGCACAGTTAAAAAGGCCGCAACAGGCACTGCAACCCTTCCGGTCATCGGGCTGACAGAGGAGGAAGGAATTATCATTCACATTTTCGATATAATCCCTCCCCGGGAAAGTTCAATCATGCCTGTTTCCGGGTATAATTTAAAAGTCCCCCGTCGAGAAGAATCTGCCGCTGACGCTTTGATGCAAAGAGATCAAAATGGTATTCCTTTCCGCCAATGGTAACAGGAATATCATCACTCTCCGCGATAAGCCTTCTCAGGTCTTTTACAATCAGTTCAGCTCCCTGCTCTATGGCGTCATAATCCTTTTCATCTTTAAAAATGAGGGGAATAATACCGAAGTTAACAAGGTTTCCTGAATGGATACGCTCAAAGGCCTTCACCATAACAAGACGAACCCCGAGGAACATGGGACAGATTGCCGCATGCTCCCGGCTTGAGCCCTGCCCGTAGCTGAGGCCCCCGACAATTCCCGTGAAGATGCCCTTTTCCTTTGCCGCCAGGGTTCTGCCGGCAAACTCCGGATCGACCCCCTCAAAGACAAACTGGGAATAGGCGGGAATATTTGAACGGTACTTCAGGCGCTGCCCCGCCGGCATGATATGATCGGTGGTAATCTTATCCCCCACCTTCAGGCCGACAATACCCTTGATTTCGTCCATCAGGGGTTCCGTATAGGGAGGATCTCCGATATTGGGTCCCCTGAATATTTCAACTTTTTTATCTGAAGGGGGAAGTACCATTGAATCATCAATAAGAAACTTTTCAGGCATTGCAATATCAGGATAATCTCCCACCGGCTGCTCAAGGGGATTTTCTAAAGTTCCTGTCAGGGCACTGACCGCGGCAGTCTCGGGACTCACCAGGTATATCTGCCCGGACTGAGTGCCTGAGCGTCCCTCGAAGTTACGGTTATTGGTACGCAGGGAGATACCCCCGGTAACGGGAGCCTGACCTGATCCGATGCAGAACCCGCAGGCTGATTCCATGATACGTGCCCCGGCGCTGATCAGGTCGGTCAACGCGCCATTGGCGGCAATCATTTCAAAGACCTGTTTTGATCCGGGAGCGACAATCAGGCTGGTATCGGGATTGATTTTCTTCCCCTTTAAAATACCCGCGACGGTCATTAAATCTTTGTACGATGAATTGGTACAGCTTCCAATGGCCACCTGGTCAACCTTCATCCCCTTAATGTCTTCAATTCGTTTTATATTATCCGGTGAATGAGGGCATGCCACCATCGGTTCAAGCTCAGAAAGATCTATGGTAATGGTACGGTCATATTCCGCGTTATCATCGGCAATCAGCTCCCGCCACGCATCTTCCCGCCCCTGAGCGGCAAGAAATTCCTTCGTAATCTCATCACTGGGGAAGACCGATGTGGTGACACCGAGTTCTGCTCCCATATTGGTAATGGTCGCCCGTTCCGGCACCGAAAGGGTCCTGAGCCCCGGGCCGGCATATTCGGCGACACAGCCCACATTGCCTTTGGTGGTCAAAATTTCCAGAACCTTCAATATGACATCTTTAGCCGCGACCCATGGCCTCAGCTTTCCGATCAGCCCAACTTTAATAACACGGGGAGAGGTAAGGCAGAAAGGGCCCCCGCCCATGGCAACCGCAACATCCAGGCCCCCGGCACCGATGGAAATCATGCCCAGGCCCCCTCCTGTCGGGGTATGACTGTCTGAACCGAGGAGCGTCGCCCCGGGCTTACCAAAGCGCTCCAGGTGCACCTGGTGACAGATACCGTTGCCCGCCCGGGAATAGTAGACTCCGAAGTTTTCATTCATGGTCTGGAGATACCGGTGATCATCGGCATTTTCAAATCCCATCTGGAGGGTGTTATGATCAACATATGAAACAGAGAGATCTGTTTTCACCCGGGGGATTTCCATGGCCTCAAACTGCAGGTATGCCATGGTTCCTGTCGCGTCCTGGGTCAACGTCTGGTCAATACGGATTCCAATTTCCTGTCCCGGTACCAGTGCTCCCTCAACCAGGTGTTCTTCTAATATCTTATACGTGACTGATTTGCTCATAATGTACCTCAATATAAATGTATCTATTTCCCTTTCCCCCTTATTAAAAAAGGAAGTCCTGCCGCTCCCACAGGGTATTTCAGAGAGCCGTCAGGGTGTCATGTGCAGTGTTCACAACCTATGGCTCAGACCAGCGTCATGGCAAGCATTTTTTCCAGCAAGCTGCCGGTGCCCCTCAAGTTTACCTCTTTACCTACCGATATTATTACCATGAAAATTTCTTCCGCCATAGTAGAAATTAATCTTCCCCGCAGTACCGGCCCTGAAAAGATATACCTGTGGCCAAAGTATGGACAGGATAAAGTCGATCCGGTACAGCAGGTCTCCCGGCGCACCGAAAGCAATATCCCCTATTATAAAGCACCGCCGGCAGAAGAGGAAAGAATATTGAATATTCACCGGGATAAATCCTTAACGCAATACTCCCCGAATGGCACAGAGAAAAATCTTAAAACGGGAATTGCCCCGGGTTCCCTTTTCGATGCATTAGTGTAAACAACACCCTCCATACTCAGTATTTTTCATAAAAATAAACTAATTAATTAATTTATTTTTCCTTCCTTTACTTGACTTTCATTTTTATTTTACTATTTTGATTCAATGATAAAATTTTAAGGAGAATGATATTATGAAAAAAATTATTATGACTGCCGTGTCGATTTTCTTAGCTGGTTCTCTCTCCATGGCAGCTGCAGGCACTGCAGACATGGGAGTATCAGCAGGTATTGGGTACCCGGATTACCCGGACCAGGTTTCCTTCGATATGGGAGTTTTCTTAGACTACAATGTAAATCAATACTTT
>CAZPEK010000261.1:0-5649 GCA_964585555.1 uncultured Leptospirales bacterium
GGGTCTACCTGTTGACCGATGTCTCAACTGCGGGGGTATCTGGTTTGATTTTTCAGAACATGAAAAGCTTAAAAAGCTGAAAGGCGCTGAGTGTATTGACAATGGCAATAAAATTCTCGGCAGACTCCACGATCAGCTGGGAAATATCAACTGCCCGCGGTGTCATTCTAAAATGATCAAGATGGTCGACCGTGACCAGCCCCATATCTGGTATGAAGGATGTATAACCTGCTCCGGCATTTATCTTGATGCCGGTGAATTCACCGACTTTCTCGAAGTTACTTTCCTGGATAAAATCAAAGACTTCTTTTCCCCTGAAAGGACGTGACATAACTGTATCCTGATAATTCTACTTTTTTTACTTGAAGAATTTAACATCCCTGCTACAAATGTCAGAATATAGACTGCAGGTCTATGTTCTAGTGAGTGAACACTCTTTCTTTTTTTTCATAAAGTGTACACAATGTAAGAATAAATTCTTGCTTTTTAAAAAACAGTATGCTTGTTTTAAACAGGGCGAGAAAAAGGCTGGATAACAGATTAGGATCATGGCAAAACAGATTACTATAACCATAAAATTTTATTCCGGCGTACACCGGGATCTCAACCTTGAAGACTATAACCCATCAGAGGGACTGACCTTAACTCCCGTTTCTGGAACCCGTCTGAAAAAAATTCTTAAGCAGCTGGGTATCAAAAATCTCTCCAGCCTTGCCTGTTTCCGGGGAGGAGAGCGAATTGGTCTCTGGAGCACAGTAAAAGATAGAGATGAAATCTCCTGCCTCAAACCATCGGCGGGAGGCTGATACATGCACAACCTGTTACTAAAATATAAACGAAAAAAAACAAAGGAGTAATTCCATGCAGGAAATTACAGGAACCAGCAACAAGGTCCTTGAAGTTGACCTTGCATCACAAAGTCACTCGGTATACACCGTTACCGATGAAGAAAGAAAAATGTACCTGGGAGGCAAAGGTCTGGGATTAAAGCTTCTTTATGACCGCCTTGAGCCGGGAATAGACCCTCTCAGTGAAGATAACATGATCGCCTTTATGATGGGTGTCTACATGGGCACTGCCGCTCCCTGCTCTGCCCGTTTCTCAGCGGTTACCAAGTCACCCCTGACAGGCATTATGACTCACTCTTCCTGCGGGGGGCCCTTTGGCGACAGTTTAAAAACCGCGGGATACGACGGCCTGATAATCAAGGGAAAATCAAAAAAGAAAATCTACCTGGTAATCTCTGACGAAGGCATAGAGTTCAAGGATGCATCAAAACTCTGGGGCAAGGGATCCATTAACACCCAGGAAGCCCTCAGTAAATCAGAGCCGAGAAGCGCCGCCCTCTGCATCGGCCAGGCCGGTGAAAACATGAACCTCTTCGCAAATGTTGTTTCCGGTGAACGATACCTGGGCCGGGGCGGCATGGGAGCCGTTATGGGTTCAAAAAACCTGAAGGCAATCTGTGCCATCGGTAAAAGCTACAAGATTGTTCCCAAAAATCAAAAAAAATTCGAAAAGGCCCGTAAAAGAGGCCTCAAATATCTCAAGGCATCACAGGGTGTTGAAAACTACAAGCTCTACGGCACCAACGCCAATACCATGCCTGACAATGAAGGCTGGATATTGCCGGTTAACAACTTCACCAAGGGACGTCATGATGACGCTTACAAGCTTTCCGGTGAATACATCAAAGAAGAATTCGAAACCAGGTATCATACCTGCAAGAAATGCCAGATTCTCTGCGGCAAGATAGGAAACTTCGGGGGCCACCAGCTTCCAATGCCTGAATTCGAAACAACAGTTCTTCTCGGTTCGAACATTGGTATTTTCGACGAAGTGCAGATTGCCCAGTGGAACCGTATCTGCGGAGATATGGGAATGGACACGATCTCTGCCGGCGGTACCATCGCCTGGGTCATGGAAGCGGCTGAAAAGGGCCTTTTAAAAAGCAGCCTGAAATTCGGTTCTCCCTCCGGTGTCGGTGAAGCACTCAAAAGTATGGCTACGGGAAAAGGTTTCGGCGCTGAAATGGCAAAGGGCTCCCGATGGCTTTCTAAAAAATATGGAGGGGAAGAATTCGCCATACAGGTCAAGGGTCTTGAAATGGCAGCCTATGATCCCCGGGGAAGTTTCGGACACGGCCTCTCTTATGCAACAGCCAATCGGGGTGCGTGTCACCTTTCGACATCTCTAATGGTGGTGGAAGTTTTCATGAACATGGCGAAGCCCTATAACACCAGCGCAAAACCGGTCCTGGCAAAATTCTTTGAGAATCTCTATGCATCGGTAAACTCAATGCACACATGCCAGTTTACCAGCTTTGCCTATACCCTGCAGCCCCCGGTTGTCAAGCTGACCCCGGTTCCCCTGCTGCGCCAGTTTATGACCTATGTGCCAAAGGTTGCACTCCTTCTAATGGATGTCAGCGTCTGGAACCGTCTCTGGTCGGGAATCACGGGCATAAAGCTTAACCAGTGGCAGATGATGAAGGCGGGAGAGCGAATGCACGTCCTTGAGCGCTACATGAACACACGTGAAGGGATCTCCCGTAAAGATGACACCCTTCCCGAAAGATTCCTTACTGAGGGACGGGAATGTGACCCAAAGGAACGTACTGTACCGCTGGAAAAAATGCTCAACAAATATTACCGGGAACGTGGATACGATACCAATGGCATCCCGAAGGATAAGCTCCTGAAAAAACTCGGTATTGTTAAAAAATAAAAAACTTCTTTTTAAATTAAACAGGGCGCCTTCAGCGCCCTGTTTAATTTAAAGGTTGAACAAAAGTGCCTGCCGGCTCTTTTTCATTTATACATCCATGCTGTTCAGGTATTCCCTCACCGTATCCAGATACCTGGCAGCCTTCTCCTTGTCTTTTATAACAAGTACCGAATTCTTTTTACCAGAAGTCTCTTCGGATAGAATTCCCGCCGCCTTGAGCAGAACCAGTGAACTGTCGTAATTTGCATTAGATAAAGACTCCATGAGACGAATAGTCCCGAGATGAAAAAGCTTAATTCCATTTTTACGGGCCTCATCGAGAAATTCTTTCTTCCCAATCTGTTCTTTGGAAATATTTGTCACCGTATCAAAGATCGTCAGATACGACTCAAGATAATCTTTTAAAATTCCCGCGAAAAAACGAAGCCCTTCACGGCTTTCATCAACAAGAACTATTTCTCCTTCTTTTTGAGAGAGATAGCCCCGCTTTTCAAGAAAAGCAAAAACAGTTGAAAATCCTCCATCGTCACTCCGCATGACCGCTGTAGGCACAAAATCATGCTGAAAAAAAAGACCCAGCTCAAGATAGGTTTTCATCACCTTATCAGCAGAGAGAACCTTCCCCTTTTTCTGCTTCAGGAGGGCTACCGCCCCGAAGCCCAGGGGCAGAAGGTAGTGAATAATCGTATTGCGGTAAAAACTTATCTTGATCCTGTCTTCTTCATTTATTACATAGAGATCTTCCAGTGTTCTGCTGTTTGACGTTTCTATTCCCTCCATGCTCATTTCCTGGAGTATGTCATCGTTCAGATAGGCATCAATAACCATGGAGGCAATCTTCTCAATATCTGCCTCTTGCACAACCGATTCAGCCATAGGGGCCTTTACCGTTGCAAGATACTGGTGGAGCTGCTGCATGTTGCGAAGGAGCACTTTTTTTGAGAAACCCCGGGCCGAGGAAAAAAGGATAGCTGCAGTGGTAATGGCAAAGGGGGTTATCATAACAATTTCATTAATACCCTCGATAAGACGGTCAGCAGTCACCGTCGTTAAATCTTCTTCAGACCCGGCCTCCTTTTTTATTTCCTGGTAACTGAGAGGATCACCGAAGTTTACATAAACGCTCCCGTACCGCCGTTTTAAAAGCTTTCGGCTCTTGACAAATCCAGAGGTCGATTCTTCCTTTTTTTCCTTCCCCTTTAATTCATTATGATATGAATTTTCTTCAAGTATCCGGTCATAATTAATTGTAACGGGAACAAAGCTAAGATCCCGATTGTAGCCTTCTTCAATCGCCTCGCTGAGATACTTCAACATTCCCATACGGGGAGCCATCAGTTTCCCTGTCCGGGTCCTTCCTCCCTCAATAAAAAATTCAATACTGTACCCTTCATTTACCAGTGTTTTTATATACTGCTTGAACACGGCAGCATAAAGATCGAGGCCTTTAAAAGAACGACGCATAAAAAAGGCCCCTGAGCGCCTGAATATCTTACCCATAGGAAAAAAAGTAAGATTTGCCCCGGCCAGGATATGAGGAGGAATCAGCTTGTTCTGGTAGAAGAGGCTCGATATTATCAGGTAGTCCATGTGACTCTTATGGCTCGGCACCAGAACCAGGGGTCCCTTCTGGGAGGCTTCGCGGAGTTTTTTAAAATCATCAAGATCGTAAAAGATTCCCTTGAAGATCTTACTGAAAATATAATGCAGGCTTCGTTCAAAAAACTTGATATAGATTATTGAAAAGTCAGCAGCAATTTCCCTGAAATAGCTATAGGCCTTTTTACGAAGCTTCGATTCAGAGATATTGTCTTCTTTGATCTGCCGGTAAATCTCATCGAGAACATTCTTGTGATACAGAACCTTCTCCATGGTCTCATTCTGACTCTTAATCACCGGCCCCAGTATCGCCCGTTTCTCATGGTTGTAAGAATCAAGTATCTTTTTCCGTACCTGCCGGGCGATCTGGTGGGGCTCATCAGATGCCGCTGAGGCAATCTCTTCTTTCAGATTTACAGGCTCCGGGACCCTGATAAAGGCGGGGGTTGCACTTTTTATTACCGTAAAAAATCCCGTGAGAAGCCCCCGGTCTCCCGTTGCACTGGATGTAATAAGAGTTTTTGTCCGTTCAGGATTACGGTTCCAGAACATGAGCTGAGGGAATATAAGAATCGGTTCATCCATGGTTTTCTGAATTTCAACCAGAGACTGGAGGGTATCAGCCTTAATCTCAATATAACGCCGGACAAACTGCCGGCGCGACAGAAGCGATATGATAACCCCCTTGTCATCCTCAAAGACCTCGCGAAGATACTCTTCATCATTAAGGGCATCTCCCTTTGATCTGCCGGTCAGCTCCAGGATAAACCTGACAGCCCTTCTCAAAAAATTTGAAAAAAATTGAAAAAGGTACGGTTGAAATCCTATTGCCTGATAGGGGACGGCAAAGCCGCTGCGCCGCAAAAGGTTGGTAAAAATTAAAAGAGAAGTACTGGAACTCTGAAATGAAACATATACATTTCGTCCCCCTTCCCCGTAACGCTGCAGATTAGAGAGACTATCATCATCAAAGGTGACTTTTCTAAACAGAACAGCCATTACCTTTTCCATGATACGATAAGAGCGCCGGTCTACCCGCCCCTGGGAAATATATGTTGTTACTTTCTGGTTTTCTTTCATAGCAAGCTGTCTTCCTTTTTAATTATCTTAAAAATGATTGATTCTTATCATTGTCCCGGGGAAAAATTATCCGATACATCTCTTTCTCTCCCTGACTTTAAAAGCGTAAGAGATTCACTTATGCGTTTAAAGAAAATCCCCTCAAATTAAAAGTTTTTTGTCTCTATTTAAAAATATCCGAGAAACCGGCTCTGAGCAAGTCTTTTTTAAAATTACCGCCTCCCATTCTCCTTTACTTAAGGG
>CAZPEK010000262.1:0-2001 GCA_964585555.1 uncultured Leptospirales bacterium
TTGTTCTGGCAGCGGTATCATTGTTTATGGTTCCCCTTTCAGGAGAGCAGCAGGACTATGAGAGCAGCATTGTTTCGGTAAAATTATATCAGAATCAGGAAAAAATAACCCGAAAAGCTATGGTCAGTTTGAAAAAGGGAGCAAATGTTGTCGTGGTCTCAGGACTTCCGAAACTTCTCTATGACTGGTCGATCAAAGGAAGTCTGCCGAAGAAATATCCCGGTAAAATTCTTTCCATGGAAGTCGAAAAAAAGGCCCTGGTTAAAAAGAGGCAGAAGAAAATACTGGCCATTGAGAAAAAGCTTGAAAACCTTCGGGAAGGCGACCAGGTGCTTCTTGATGATTTAAAAAATATTAAGTCCCAGGAAAAGTTTCTCGATTCGATTCTTGAATTTACCAACCAGACTGTTTCACGGGAACTGGCGACAAGAATGCCCCAGGTTAAGGTCTGGGACAATACCCTCAACTGGGTAGCTGCAAAGAGAAAGAATCTTCTTTCTTCCAAGAGAAGCATCGAAAAAAAACGTGAAGATATTGGTAAGGAAATTCAAAAATGGGAATTTGAACTTTCCCAGATTGCCGGTTACAGTTACTTTCGTAATTACCAGTCTCTGAATCAGGCGGTACTTACTAACCGTTCGAATATGGCGGTGCAGCAGTTTCAGGACCTGACAACCAAGTACGCGAAGCGCCGTGAGCTCTTAACAACCTCTAAAGGAAAGATTGATATTGAAAAGCGTTTTAATATATCTATTTTTTCAAGGGAGAACCGGGAGGTGAGCCTCTCAATCAGCTATGTAATCCCCCATACTTACTGGAAGATGCTTTATGATATTCGTGCCAGCAGGGAAAAAAAGAAAATTAACGTGGTGGTATATTCAAGTATCTATCAGAAGACGGGAGAGGACTGGAGCAATATTGATCTTGCCCTTTCTACCGGCTTACCCCTGAATTCGATAAATCCCCCTGACCTGAGCCCCTGGTATCTCGATGTCTACACCAGGCCCGTCTCGAGAAGGAACGGCGGATCGTATAAGTATAAGAGTGCAAAAAGAATAGAGGGTGCCGCGGGCATGTCTGATTTTGAATCATTGAAGGAAGATAAGGGGCCCCCGATACCCCAGACGGAGATTAAAAAGAAGGGTGCCTACATCGATATTACAATGCCTATGAAACAAAATATTGTTTCTTCGAACAAGTATCAAAAAAAGTTTATCAAAGACTTTACGATCGAGGGTGTTGACAAGGCTCAATTTTATTATGAAGTGATACCTGACCGGGTGAGGACCGCTTTCCTTCGGGTTAAGACAGTTAACTCTACAAGTCTGCCGTGGCTTTCCGGTGAAGGCCAGATATTTCTCGAAAACGAATTTATGGGAAAAGTCAATATTCCCTTTACGCCCATTGGAAAAAATAAAGACCTGGTACTCGGTATTGAGCCGCGGATTATCGCTAAAAAGGTTCTGGTGAAGCGCTTTGAAGATACGGCGGGAGTTTTTAGTGGGGATCGGCGTATTCTCTACCGGTACCGCATTACCCTGGAAAGCCAGCTGTCTCACGAGCAGGAGGTACTCATCCGTGACCGTATTCCCGTAACTCGGAATAAAAAAATAAAAGTAGCGGTGACGAATCTTTCGCATCCCTGGAGTATTGATAAGGAATTTAAAAAGAGTACTCAGTATCAGCAGGGGATTCGTCTCTGGCGGAGTAAAATATTGCCGGGGAAGAAACTGGAAATTACCTATGATGTAACTATTTCTTTTGATAAGGAGATTAATGTTCGGGGATTGCAGTGATATTTCTGCAGATTTTTAAAACTCCCCTAAAAACACATCGGTCGGATTCTACAATTCCCCTTTTGTCGACTGGGTAATTACTATCTTCATGCTGATGGCAGGTATCAACTTCATCCTCTATTTCAAGCTGGTAACAGGACAGCTTAAAAGTATAATGCGGAACAGCGAGTTGAAGGCATACCTCGGAATATTCGCGGCTGCCCCG
>CAZPEK010000262.1:2011-4289 GCA_964585555.1 uncultured Leptospirales bacterium
GGCGGATTCTTTCGTTGCGCCGGAAGCGAAAAACGGCATCCTCGATTTGAGGGGCTGGAATCCCGCTATTGACGGCCCGGTTGACCTGTCGGGGCAGTGGGATTTTTTCTGGAAGAAGCTGCTGAAAGAATCGGATTTTCAAAATGGAGCGCCGCTGCCTGATGCCAGGCCTTATCTTCCTTCCTTCTGGAATGATTTAAAAATCAATGGTGAAAAGCTTGGTGCCTGTGGATACGGCACTTATTCTTTGACAATTCTTCTGGATAAGACTGATGCCCTGCTGGCGGTTAAGGGGCGTGCGGTTTTTACTTCCTTTAAACTTTATCTTAATAACATGAGTATTCTCAGCGCCGGAACCGTGGGGATGAATCGTGAAGAGTGTGTGCCCCGTTTTAAACCGGGTCTTGGCTGTTTCAGTACAGATAAAACAAAACTCCATTTAATACTTCATGTTTCTAATTATCATCAGCATCTGGCCGGCCCCGGGAGGAAGTTTTTACTCGGCAGTATCCGGGATTTGCAGAGGGAGAGAGAAAAGAGTATTGCTCTCGACCTTATGGTTTACGGCTGTCTTTTAATTATCGGTATATTTTATTTTGTGCTTTTCTGGTATAGAAGAGGGGAATACTCAACTCTTTATTTTGCGGTTTTTTGTCTTCTTCTCTCTGTAAGGGTTGTTTTACTGGGTGAAATGTTTTTTGTGGATATATTTCCCGGTATTTCTTTTCAATTTATCATTACTGTCCTTGATCTTTTTTACTGCCTGAGTGTGATGGCTTTTCTTCTTTATTCAGCTTATCTTTTTCCGCGTTTTGTCTACTGGCGCATGATCTGGATTTTTGTTTCTGTCGCAGGTGCTGCAGCTTTAGCAGTTGTGGCCACACCAGTATGGTTCAATAATATTATTGTTTATGCTTTTCACATTACTACAGGAGTAATGATATTGTATCTCTTTGTCTGCGCTCTGAATGCTGTGTCGAGAAAGGCTTTCGGCGCTCGTTTATATATTGCGGGATTTTTTCTGCTTTTGCTGGTAACGGTGAATGATATTCTTTTTAATTATGATTTAATACATTCTATGTATCTGGCCCCCTATGGTCTGGTTGCTTTTATCCTTATACAAACCTTTGTGCTTTCGGGAAAAATTTCCCGTGCTTTTAATAATGTAGAAAGGCTGACAGGAGATCTGGCAGAAGTAAATAAAAATCTCACAGGAACTGTTGAGGAGAGAACCGAAGAGCTGAACGCTGCCATGGAAGAACTTCAGGCATCGAATGAGAATCTTCTTTCAGTAAACCAGGATCTTGAAAAAGCCCGTAAGACTGCAGAGCGAGACATTGAAATGGCGGCAAACGTCCAGAGGAACTATTTCCCTGACACAGCCCCTTATACGGAGAACTGGGATATTGCCTGTTATTTTCAGCCGGTTTTTTCTGTTTCCGGGGACTTTTATGATTTTTATCTCGATGAGAAGTCATTGCGCGGTGCAGGGCTCTTTGATGTATCGGGTCACGGTATTGCTTCGTGTCTTATTACCATGCTTGCAAAGGCTACATTTTTTAGAACATTTATGAAGGGCCTGAAACGTCCTCTGAATGAAGTCATTGGTTATGCTAATGGGATTCTTCAGGGAGAACTGGAAAAGGTAGACAATTATCTGACAGGAGTTTTATTGCGTTTTAAAGATAAAACCGTAGAGTATGCTAATGCAGCTCACACAGATATTATGTTAAAGCAGTCAGGCACGGTTAAGCCAGTTCTCAATAAAGATGGTGAATCAATTTCAGGTGTGTTTCTCGGTGTACCTCTGTTTAATCTTCCTTATGAGATAATAACATTTACTGTAGACAGTGGAGATACCATTTTGATGTTCAGTGATTGTCTCGTTGAAAACAAAAACCTCAAAAGAGAATTTTATGGGAAGGAAAGGGTCATGGAAAGCTTTAATAATGCACCTGATGCATCGGCCCATGAAATGCTTGATTTTATAATGAATGATTTTTTAAACTTTGTCGGATCCGTAGAAAATCTTACTGATGATTTAACTGTTCTTCTGCTTCGAAGAAAATAATAAATCAGTATTTATTGATATACATTTTAATTCCAGGTAAAACAGCAGCTGAGAATCATTGAAGAATCTGGTCTTCAGGATGTTCCAAAAGGGTAGCCCCCGGCCGATGGATATTTTATCTGTTAGAATATTTTCTGTCGGCCACCCCCGAAGGGTGTTTTTAAGCTTATAAACCCCCTTCGGGGCAATGTCATTAAGTTAAGAAAT
>CAZPEK010000262.1:4299-5620 GCA_964585555.1 uncultured Leptospirales bacterium
TATGGTAATAAAATTTGTTGTTTATAAATATTATAGAGGATATACTTTTATATCCCCAATGAGTATATGAGGAATGCCATGAGAAAAACAAAAATAGTCTGCACCCTTGGCCCTGCCACGGATGATGAAAAAATACTGAGAGAATTGATTACCAGCGGGATGAATGTTGCCCGTATGAATTTTTCTCATGGGAACCATGATGAGCACCTCGCCCGTGTTGAAATGGTCCGTAAGGTGAGCGGAGAAATGGATGTTCCCCTTGCGATACTCCTTGATACAAAGGGACCGGAAGTAAGAATCAAGCAGTTTGCCGACGGGAAAATTGAACTGAAGAAAGGAGATCTCTTTAAATTAACATCACGGGAGGTAACCGGTAACAATGAAGAGGTTTCTTTAACCTATGGAGGCCTTTCCCATGATGTGTCTCGGGGTGATATGATTCTCCTTGATGACGGCCTGATCGGCATGAAGGTCATTTCGACAACCAGCACGGATGTTGAATGTGAAGTTATAAACGGAGGCCCCCTCAGTAATAATAAAAGTCTGAACATTCCCGGCATTACAGTTGAACTTCCCTTTGTCAGCGACGTTGACCGTGGGGATATCGCCTTTGGTGTTCGTCACGGTTTTGATTTTATTGCCGCAAGTTTTGTCAGGACACCCCGGGATATAAAGGATTTAAAAAAGGTTCTTGAAGATGAAGGAGACAGTGATATTAAGATCATTGCCAAGATTGAGAACCGTGAGGGTGTTGATAACATTAAAGAAATTATCCGGGTCAGCGATGGTATTATGGTTGCCCGGGGCGACATGGGGGTCGAAATTCCTTTTGAGGAGCTTCCGGCAATCCAGAAGGATATTATCAGGAAATGTTATGTGGCGGGAAAGCCGGCGATTACCGCTACCCAGATGCTTGATTCGATGATTCGCAACCCCCGTCCAACCCGTGCAGAGATCACCGATGTGGCAAATGCCATCTATGATAATACCAGCGCTATCATGCTTTCAGGTGAAACATCAATCGGTAAGTACCCGGTACTGGCGGTTGATACCATGGTACGTATAGCTATTGAAACAGAACGGAATATAAATTACGCAAAGCGTTTTAACGCCCTCAATGTTCCGCCGACCAGAAATATTACCAACGCGATAAGCCATGCCACCTGTGAGACCGCTCACACCCTTGGTGCCGCGGCAATTGTAACGGTGACAAAATCAGGAAGTACGGCCCGCAAGGTGTCGAAGTTCAGTCCGGCCTCACCGATTTTCGCAACCACGGTGAGTCGCCGGGTCTACCGCCAGCTGGCTCTAACCTGGGGAG
>CAZPEK010000263.1:0-5598 GCA_964585555.1 uncultured Leptospirales bacterium
CATCATCCCGCTTATATTTTGTGGCACCATTCACTTCTTTGCCGGTCACATTCTTTATGGGATGGTAAACTAGGCCCTGTCTTCTGTCATAGGAGCACTTATATTTTCTCTCAGGTATATTAAAACTTCCATATGGCACTTCAGGGCTGTTACCGTATTTGCAGTTATGCTTTTTTCATTCTGGATTTGCGATGGGGCGGTAAAAGGCTCCGCGAGTGTCTGGACGATCTGTTTTCCTATTTTTGTTTTTTTTCTTTTGGGGAAGAAGGAAGGTTTCGCATGGACGACTCTGATGCTTGCTATCGCTTCCATGATTTTATTTAATCCTTTTAAACTTGATTTTCCTTACACCTACGATATTTCTTTTGCCGCAAGAATAGTTGGGGCATTTCTGGTTGTTTTCCTTTTCACCTGGAATTACGAATCTCTGAGAATAGAATTTCTAAAAAAATTAAAGGAAGAACAGGAAAAGCTGATTACAGAGAAAAACAATTTGCAGAAAGAAATGGCGGTTAGAAAGGCTGCAGAAAATGAACTGCTTCAGCACCATAACCGTCTAGAAGAAATTGTCGACGCCCGAACAATGGAGCTGCAGCAGAAAAATGAAGATTTAAAAGATGCACTTTACATAACAAGAGCCCTGAATGAAGATATAATAGCCTCGGAAAAAAAGCTTTTTGAAAGCGAAAAGCGGTACCGTATCCTCGCCGACAATGCAACAGATCTCATCTGGTCAATGGATTTGAATCTGAAATTTACATATATCAGCCCGGCGATGAAAGATCTGTACGGTTACACCGTGGAAGAGGCAATGGCCATCTCGATCGAAAAACTAAATACAGAAAAATCACTCCAACAGGTAATAAATGTCTGGAATGAGCATATGAAACTTGAGGAAGACCCTGAAGCTGACCCTAACAGGTCAACGGTTCTGGAAATCGAACAGGTTAAAAAGGATGGATCAATTTTCTGGAGTGAGATTAAGGTATCATTTCTCAGAGATAAAACCGGGAAGGCTACCGGTATTATTGGCGTAACCCGGGATGTAACCGAAAGAAGAAAGACCCAGGAGCTTCTTATTCAGACAGAAAAAATGATGACCGTCGGTGGTCTTGCAGCCGGAATGGCCCACGAACTGAACAATCCGCTCAGTATAATCATGAACAGCACACAGAATATTAAGCGAAGAACCTCACCTGAACTGAAAGAAAACTTTGATATGGCAGAAAAAAGTGGAACATCAATTTCAGCAATTGCTGATTACATGGAAAAAAGAAAAATTACTGAATACATAAATTATATCCATGACGCGTCAAAACGCGCCTCAGATATAATACGCGACATGCTTATGTTCAGCCGTAAAAGCAAAATAGATTTTGAAAAAATTGATATAAATGAACTTATCGAACTGGCTATCCAGCTTTATTCAAAAGACTATGATCTTTCTGAAAAGTATGATTTTAAAAATATCAGTATCAAGCGTGACTACTTTAATGACCTCCCCCTGGCAAACGGTGTAGCGACACAGATAGAACAGGTTATTCTTAATCTTTTAAAAAATGCGGCAATGGCGATCACCTCTATTCAAGATAAAAAACAGGAACCCTTAATAACTATCAGGACCTTTTATGATGAAGGCGATATTGTAATTAAAGTAAGTGATAACGGCCGGGGGATTGATCCGGAAACCCTTGAACATATTTTTGAACCCTTCTATACTACCAAAGATCCCGGGAAGGGTACGGGACTCGGGCTTTCTGTTTCATATTATATTATAACCTCTAATCACGGGGGAAGCATTTCTGCAAGCTCATGGCCCGGCAGAGGAACAACTGTTACAATCAGGCTTCCCGCCCGGTAAAAACTTACATGCGATAAAACTAGAGAGAAGTTTACATAATGATTAATGAAAATATCACAACTGATAAAATTCAAAAACTGATCGCGGCCTTGAGCATCAAAGAGAAAGCCGCCCTCTGCACGGGACAAAATTTCTGGTTTATGAAGGGACTCCCTGTCCATGGGATTCCCGATACTGCAATGAACGACGGGCCCCATGGTCTGCGAAAGCAGGATGGAGATGCTGACAACCTGGGAATCGCCGCAAGCGTCCCTGCCACCTGTTTTCCCACAGCGGTGACCCTGGCGAGCTCATGGGACAGAAACCTTCTCTATGAAGTGGGCAAGGCAATTGCAGAAGAGTGCCTCCAGGAGAAAGTTTCTATTCTTCTTGGCCCGGGCATCAATATAAAGCGCCACCCCCTGTGCGGCCGCAACTTTGAATCTTTTTCTGAAGACCCGCTTCGCAGCGGCGAACTTGGCGCTTTCTTTATCCAGGGTGTTCAGGACCAGGGGATCGGCACGAGCCTGAAGCACTACGCGGTCAACAACCAGGAATTTCACCGCATGGTTACCGACGCGGTGGTCGACGAAAGAACCCTTCGGGAAATATACTTAACAGGTTTTGAGATTGCTGTAAATAAATCCCGCCCATGGACAGTTATGGCTGCGTACAATCGTCTCAATGAAACCTACTGTTGTGAAAACCGGCATCTCCTCACTGAAATACTTCGTGACGAATGGGGCTTTGATGGCATCGTGATTAGTGACTGGGGAGCGGTCAATGATCGCAGTGCCGGCATCACCGCGGGAATGGATCTCGAGATGCCCGGAACAGGCAAAGAAGGCACCCGCATAATCATCAAGGCTCTTAAAGAAAATAAGTTAAAGGAAGATGACCTTGACCATACCGTTACCCGGCTTTTAAAAACCGCACTCAAGGCGAAAGAAAACCAAAAAGACAATTATAACTATGATGCCCCTGCCCACCATAGACTGGCACGCAGAGCAGCTGCAGAATCAACAGTACTTTTGAAGAATGCAGGAAGTATTCTTCCCTTTAATACTGATAGCAGCATCGCGCTTATTGGAGATATGGCCGTACATCCCCGGTATCAGGGCAATGGAAGCTCTCTCATCAATCCTCTGAACCTGGAAAACGCCCTGGATGAAATTACAAAGCTGCACACTTCCCCTCATAAAATATATTACTCCCGTGGCTATAAAAGTGATACTGCTGAAGTCGACGAAGACCTCATGAACGAAGCGGTCCGCACGGTTTTGAGATCTGAAAAGGTCGTAATATTTGCCGGCCTGCCGCCGATTTTTGAGTCTGAAGGTTTTGACCGGGAGCATATGCAGATCCCCGCCAACCAGCTTCGCCTGATTGAAGAGATCTCTGCCCTTCATGACCGGGTGGTGGTTGTTCTGAACAATGGAGCTCCCATCGACCTGTCATGGACCGTCCGGGTAAAGGGAGTTGTTGAAGTATATCTCGGGGGTGAGGCCTCAGGGGGCGCCATTGCGGATATACTTTTCGGAAAAGTAAACCCGGGAGGCAAACTTGCAGAGACCTTCCCTCTTACACTTGAAGACAATGCCAGCGATTATTATTTCCCCGGAGAGCCCCGACAGGTCCAGTACCGTGAAGGCCTCTATGTGGGTTACCGGTACTTTGATACCGCTGGTGTGGATGTGCAGTTTCCTTTTGGCTTTGGCCTCTCCTATACGACCTTTGAATACAGCGGGCTTGCTTTGTCTTCCTCTCACATAAAAAAGGAAGACAACCTGACAGCAACCTGCACCATCACCAATACAGGAAAAGCCGCGGGACACGAAATCATACAGCTTTATGTCCATGACCGCGAAAGTACCCTCTATCGTCCTGAACAGGAACTGAAGGGATTTGAAAAAATATTTCTCGATCCCGGAGAAAAAAAAGACGTAACATTCTCTCTCGATACGCGCGCCTTTGCATTTTATGATACCGCAAGCCGTGACTGGCAGGTTGAGGAAGGAGACTTTGAAATCAGGATCGGGGCTTCTTCACGGGACATCAGGCTGAAAGAGACTGTACATGTTCAATCAGACTTCAAGCCAGGTGAATCGAGGGAGCCGGCGATATACTTCAACCCACCAAAGCCTCCCTTTAAAGTTGCCGACCGGGACTTCGCCCTGTTGCTGGGTAAAGACATTCCCCCAGTCGATCCAGTGAAGCCTTTCAATCTTACTTCTACTATTGAAGAAATCCAGGAAAAATGGCTTGGAAGAGTTCTTTACCGCAGGGTTCTAAAAGAGGCACTGAAAATGATCGGCGATGAACCGGATGAAACAACCCGCAAAATTATAGACTACGGAGTCAGGGAAACTCCCCTGAAAAGTATTGTGCTTATGAGCGGCGGGGAGTTCGGATTTAAGCTGGTTGAAGCGATTATCCACTTTCTCAACGGGAATATACTGAAGGGTGCCGGCAGGTTGTTAAAATAAATTTTCATCCTATATGCCGTTATAACAATACAGCAAGAAGTAAAAAATCCAACGCAAGTATAAGCAAGGCAATCGAAAACACAGTAACGAAGGCCCGGCCGATTGATATACTGTGAAATATTTTTACACCCTTAACGAGAATTATCCAGTGCCAGATGAAAAGAATAATGTTAAGAAGCCCCGAGGCCACGAGATAAAAAATACCTGCCCTGCTCTCTGCTGCCAGGTATTTCCCTGTTACCAGAAACATTGAAAGAAGAAAAAGTCCCCAGGAAAAGAACATCGGAAAAATGGAAACCGAAAGGACAAGACGCATCCCTTTCTGGTACGCCAGCCCTCCCATTGAACGTCCAATATGGTAGAGAAGAAAAGCGCTGACGTAAAAAAAACCCACGGGTAAAATGCTGATGAAAAGAAAAAGAAAAATTGATCCAATGGGGCCACCACTGACAGTGCTCACTCCCGGAAGAGCAAAAAGGAAAAGACTGCCAAATCCAAAGATGAGACCGAAGACTACCAGCATGTAATGGGTATACTCGAGGATATCGTCTTTGTCCCGGATAATAAACCGGAAAATTTTCTCAGGTTGAAAGCATGCCCTCAGGTAGAGAGATGCGTTAGAAATCTCGCCGTAGGCGACAGAAGCTTCAGGGGTATTTTTACTGAATACCGGTATCAATATTACGATAAGGCCGAGAAGTATGAGGCTGACGGCAAGAATTTCCATAGTCTCTCCTGTGACACGTTAAAAATCCGGGTACAATTTGACTCGTTAAAATTGCATACTCTAAAATAATTGTAATATCAACTGTTTTTTTCCCCAATGCCAATAGAACGGACAAACCTTCCTGTAGAGTTACCTGAAAACAGTTGTTGAAATATAATCCCCTGAAATCGGCAAATATCCTTATTGACAGCCTCAATGTCTACCTGCTACCATGCATTTTTTTCAGTGGACACTCGTGGGCTTTTTCAGATAATTGACTTAAAGTAAATCTTCAGCTTAAAGCTGAAACAGGACATGATATGAGCAGTAAAAAAGATATATTAACCATTGCGGGAAGAGATTTTACGTCCCGTCTCTTCACCGGTACCGGTAAATTCTCTTCAAATGAGGCGATGAAGGCGGCCATTGAGGCTTCAGGCTCAGAAATGGTGACTGTTGCCCTCCGTCGGGTTGACCTTGACAATCCGGAAGACGATCACCTGGGGGCCGTCACAGCCTATGACTATATTCAGCTTTTACCTAATACCAGCGGAGCCCGTGACGCC
>CAZPEK010000264.1:0-5578 GCA_964585555.1 uncultured Leptospirales bacterium
GGTGAGCAGCATGTGCGGGGGCCGGGTGTCCTTGAAATAAAAATAGGCTGCGGCATCAACAGCGGGGATGTGATTGCCGGTCAGATCGGTACACATGACCGGATGGAATACACGGTTATCGGAGATGCCGTTAATCTTGCTGCCCGTATTGAGGGTTTAAATAAACCCTTTGGAACAGATATTCTGATTTCCCAGGATGCCCGGGATAAGGTGAAAGATCTCTATCATCTTGTACCGATGCAGAAGATTCGGGTCAAGGGTAAGAAACGTCCCCAGCAGGTATATGCGGTGCTCGGGAAAAAAGATGATGACCGGCGGCCTAAGAATTTGAAGGCCGTGAGGAAACTTCTCGGCATAGATGAGAAAACACTTCCCTCCTTTGATCCTGATAAAAAAGAAGAAAAGTATGAAATCGTCGAGTAAAGATAGAATTTTTGTTTTTATAATTATGGCGGTTGTTTCTGCGGCTTCGGTTCTTCTCTATAAGGAACTCTACTTCAGGGTCAGTGTCGGGGGTCTGAGGGAAATCGGTACGGTTACCTACCGTTTTAAAAAAGCCGAGAGAAAATATAAGAAGCAGGTTCTTTGGAAGGATATCGATCAGCATGAAACGGTATATAATTTTGATTCAATCCGTACCGTTGAAGGGGCGACTGCAAATATTCAGCTGAAAGACGGCACCAGTATCGATATTGAGGAGAATACCCTGATTCTTTTAAGTATGGAAGGGAAGAATGTCAATATCGGATTTGAGCAGGGGCGTATTTCCGCGGACACATCAAAGAGCAGCGGCAGGGATGTATCGGTAAAAAGTAAGACCTCGTCGGTTAAAATGAAAAAAGGAAGACTGTCTCTTGCCAGAAAAAACGATTCTCTCTCTGTTAATGTGTCTTCCGGCAGTGCGGTGATTCGTGGAAAGGCAGGAGTCAGAAAAGTTGCCGGGGGTATGAAGGCTACTCTCAATAAAAATGCATTTTCTGTTGAGAAGGTCGACATCAGGCCCGATGAACCGAAACCGGGAGCTTTTTTCGTGGCGGGAGAAGACTGGTATTCTGTTTTGTTCAGCTGGAAGAATACGGGAAGCGTGGTATACCTTGATGTCTCGACTTCCCCTTCCTTCCAGAAAATGCTGTTTTCGAGAAAGATAAAAGGCGGAATATACAAAAGGGCCTTTGTTCCCGGCATATACTACTGGCGTCTCAGGGGGGCAGAAAAAGGGAAGGGGGGCTCTGAGCCTTCAAAGTTTACTGTTTTAAAAGATGCCCCTGCCGTGATGACTGAGCCCCGGGCTGCCCGGGAGTATGTCTACCATGTGACGCCTCCGGTCGTCGCCCTTGCCTGGAAGCGAACCACAGCCGCGACATCATACCGTGTTGAAGTCGCCATTGATCCGGGCTTTCAAAAAATTATCAACAGTCATGAAACTGCGGGCACCCGTTTCGCCTACCGGCCTTTGAAAGAGGGAAAGTACTACTGCCGGGTTTGGTCGCTTTATTCATTTTCCGATTCTTCATTTAAAAGCGCCCCGGTTTTTTTCAGGTTGAGAAAAACCCGGCACTACCTGGCCCCTGAACTGGTTTTTCCTCCCCCGGGATCTTTGGCAAGCATTGAGGCTCTGAGCCGTGAGCCCATGCTTCTCAGCTGGGAAAAAGACCATGAAGCGGCTTCTTATGAAGTTGAAGTGTCCCGGGACAGAAAGTTTAAAAATATTTTTTTTAGAAATACCACGGCGAGAAACTTTGACACCGTGAAGGGAACACTGAAGTCTGGAAAATATTACTGGCGTGTGCGGGCGGTTTCCGCTGCCGGGGAGAAACTTCCCCCGTCGAGAATTTCTGAGTTTTCTGTGAAGTCATCGCTGCCGATAACATTAATCGAACCGAAGGCTGAGGCGCGTTTCAGCGTTGACGCGGGAATATTTTTATTCCGCTGGTCAGACCCAAACCGCCTGGGGCGCTACCGCATTGAGCTTTTCGCCACCCCTTCAATGAAAAAGCGCCTTGTGGCCAGGGAAACAAAAAATGATTATATCGAACTTCGGGACCTTCGTCCCGGCAGGTACTTCTGGCGGGTCGTCCCGGGAGGAGTTCCTGCTCAGCCGGGGAGTCCCCTTCGGGGAATGTCCGTGTCGGGTAAACTTCCTCTCCCTGTAATTATTTATCCTCACAGGAACAGTACTATCAATGTGCGGCACATGCAGTCATTGATGTTTTCATGGCAGCCTGTCAGGGGTGCAACAGAATATGAAATTACCCTCTACCGGTACCGGGGTTTTTATCAGACCAGGCTTTTGACTCGCAAGTCTTACAGCCCCCGGTTTATTCTGAAGGACTTCACCATTCTTGATATTGATAATTTTATGTGGGAAGTAAAGGCGGTAAAGAAAGAGAAGGCCCGTGTTACGGCAGTAAGCTCTGGTGCTAAGGGCTATTTCAGCATTTCGCTCGGGGAAGCGAGCAAGCCGCAAAAAATCAAGATTACATCACCAGGGATAATCTATGTTGACTAAGACACGAATATATATATTTTACTCCTGCATGGTATTGTTACTGTGTGTTTTTTCTTTTCCCCTTGGGGCACAGAAAGAGAAAAAGACCTATGAAAGACAGGAAGTGAACCTGACCTGGAAGCCGGTTCCCGGTGCAATTCGCTACGTTGTCGAAATTCGCAGCTGGTGGGGAAAAAAGATACTTCGAAAGGCAAGCTGGAATAACCACATCAAGGTTCGCCTCTCTGAAGGACGATACCGGATGCAGGTAACGGGTCGCAATAAATTTAAAAAGAAACACGGTACTTCAAACTGGAAGACCATTGTCGTGAAGCCCTTCCCGGCACCGGAGATTGCTTCTGTTTCTCCCGGTGAAATTAAAAGTGACCAGGGACAGGTAACCATCACTCTCGAAGGCGAAAATTTTCTTCCCGGCATGTCGGTATACATTATCAGTAAAGGGAAAAGGCACAAGGTGCCCCGTCTTCTTTCACAATCTTCAAAAAGGGCAGCCTTTGTCCTCAACGCAGGGACCCTGACACCAGGGGACTATGACATCCAGGTAAAAAATCCTTCGGGGAAAGAAGATACTGAAACAAAGAGTATCACGATAAAGGAAGTGAAGGATCCCGCTGATGTGATTGTTGCTGAAAAAAATAAAGAGAAAACAGTTGTTGTAAAAACTCTCACCCCCGAAGCCAGGAGTATCAGCCCCCGGCGGGTCTATCTTGATTCCGGTATTATAACTCTGACGATAAAAGGAAAAAATCTCGACAGGGCCCGTGAAGTCAGGATGTACTCCTCCTCGTCAAATGTGCTGGTTCGCATCGTGAAGAGAGAAAAATATGCTCTCAGTTTTTCGATAGATTCAGATATTCTTAAAACAGGCACTTACATGGTTTTCACGGGGCCCCGGTCATCATCAAAGGGAAATGAGCTTGCTGTCACTGTTGCTGATCCTTCAAAGGGGCTTGCTGCTCTGGGGGGGCTTAATGTTGCCCTCGGCTATACCTTCAGCGTGCCCCTTCCTCAGTGGAGCAGGGTCTATCATTTCTCTTATGCGGGAGTTTTTCTCTACTGCGGGTATGATTTTTCCGGCTTTGGGCTCCCCCGGTGGCTCTCCTTTCTTCAGTATTTTGGCATGGAATACCAGTTTTCCTGGAACCGCTACGAGAGCTATAAAAAACTGAACCGGGTTCCCAGTATGCTGGATACCTTTGGGAATGAAGCGGGATTGTACGCCTTTGTCCCTTTGAAAAAACACCTGCGGCTCTATTTTCATCTCCGGGGTGGCATTACCGGATCAATACTCGATACGAAATATGCCACGGGTGGAATTAAGATTAAGTCCTCTGATTACTGCTGGCAGGGGGGAACCGCCCTCAGGTACACCTGGCGGCATTTTTACTTTGTTGAATTCGGCACATATTTTCAATGGTATCGCTTTGACGAAGAGCCGATGCTGAATTTGAATGCCTCCCTTATGTTTGGTGTACGCCTTTAGGTCTATGCCGGGTTGAGAAACCTTCGATCGGCGATTCGCCGGTTGTAATGATGACGCCGGTCTTCCCGCCGTCGATCATCTCCCTTCCGCTCAGAAAGCTCAAAGGCGGGGCTGTAACAGTCATCATCGCCCCGGCGGTCACAGGTCCGTCGTTCTCCGATACGCCGTCCCTCGAGGCGTCGGTCTAATCCTGATCTTCCGTTACCGTTAATCCATGACAGGTCTACGATACGCCGGTCATTGATGCGTCGGTCTCCACTGCGGCGGTCATAGAATCTACGATCTTCCGGTGCCCGGTCGGCAAAACCTGACCGCGCCGCAACGCCATGGTTGGCAACCCGCCGGTCAACAACCCGCCGCTCCCAGTCGCGCCGTTCGCTGCCTCGTCGACCTGAGCTTCTTCGCTCTGCTGATTTCATCTTCCTTCCCCCCTCATCTTCTTTTAAAATAGGCCCGGGAAGGGAATTTTTCTATAAAAATGGTTGTTTCTTATGATTATTCTTGAATTTTTTCGTGATAAAGAGATATTAATGAGTGGGGAAAGGGGTGCTTTGAGCCGGGTTTTGTTACGGTGGGGCTTTCCCGGGTGGTTTTTTATTCAATTTATGATTAATCAGTTTGTGCATAGACATATCGTATTCAAATGTGTATGTATTGTCCAGCAGCCGGGAATAAACCGGCACAGTGAGAGAAAATGCCCGGGGAGGTCGCCCGGATAGAGTAATTAACCGGAGGAAATGATGAACAGCGCAAAACAGAAAAAGACGGGTTTCGCGATCAGCGAATACCATGATACAAAGGAAGTGTACCGCCAGCTTGATGAACTTATTGCTCAGGCGCCGCGGAGTCTTACCGAGGGGGCCCTTAAAAAGTATGAGCAGTGGTTTCATGATAACTGTCCGAAGTCAAAGGCAATGATTAATGAGGCAATGGAGTATATTCCCGGGGGCGTTCAGCATAATCTCGCTTTTAATCATCCGTTCCCCCTGGTTTTCACCAGGGCCCAGGGCGCCTATCTTTATGATCTTGATGGCCACAGGTATATCGATTTTCTTCAGGCCGGTGGACCGACGGTTCTCGGAAGCAACCCGAAGGTTGTACGCGACAAGGTAATTGATCTTCTCAACACCTGCGGACCCACGACGGGACTTTTTCATGAGATGGAATATAAGATCAGCAAAAAAGTGGCCGAGCATATGCCCGGTGTTGATATGCTCAGGATGCTTGGAAGCGGAACAGAAGCTGACATGGCTGCCATCCGGGTTGCCCGCCTGGCAACTAAAAAGAAATTTATTATAAAGATGGGCGGAGCCTATCATGGCTGGAGCGATCAGCTTGCCTATGGCATTCGTCTTCCCGGTACAAAATCTCTTGAGGCCCATGGTGTGCCGAGAAACTGTTTCAAGTATACCCAGGAATTTTACCCCAATAATATTAAATCCCTTGAGCGAAAGCTTTTCATGAACAAATTTCGCGGCGGAACAGCAGCGGTTATCATGGAGCCCATTGGCCCTGAAAGCGGCACTCGTCCCCTTGATAAGGATTTCAATGAGAAGGTGAGAAAGCTTTGTGATAAGTACGGCGCT
>CAZPEK010000265.1:0-5577 GCA_964585555.1 uncultured Leptospirales bacterium
GGAGTAGGTATTATTTCTCGTCAGGTCCATGCGGACGTTCAGGTTCACCGCCGCGATATTGACGAGCACAATGATCACAATATTCAGGATGAACTGATAATCAGTACCGCTTCCTGAAAGTTTTTCTCTTAGTTTTTCTTTTATAGTAGTAACATAATCCCGGATATTCATTGGTTATCTCCGTTCATCAATAATCTTAACTGTAATCAGCATGAAAAGAATCATGACTGACAAAAAGTAGATGATATCCCGGGAATCAATGAGTCCCTTGCTGATATTCTGAAAATGGTAATCTGTTCCGATGTACTGGATAAAACTCAGTTTTGAAGGAAGAAAAATCACCAGCCAGTCGACAATCCAGAGGGAAATACCGATGCCCCAGGCGGCAATAACCGAAACAATCTGGTTTTTACTGAGGGAAGAAGCAAATATCCCGATGGAAGAAACAGCCCCCCCCAGGAGAAGGGCTCCCAGGTAACCGCCGATAATCGGGCCCGCGTCAGGGGATCCGACATAGATAACTGTCGCCAGATAGATAAGGGTCGGAAGAAGCATAATGGCAACAAAAACCAGAGCGGCAAAAAACTTTCCCAGAATAATATCAATGGTCCGTACCGGCATGGTCAGGATAATCTCAATGGAACCGCTCTGCTTTTCTTCAGCGAAGAGCCGCATGGTAATAATGGGTATCACCAGGGTAAAAAGCAGGGGCAGGGTACGGAAGAAGTTTCGCATTTCAGCCTGCTTAAAATAGAAGAAATCCTTAAAAAACCAGGCCCCGGTTGCCAGCAAAAATACTGCAATTACAATATATGCCACGGGGCTGAAAAAATATGCCCGCAGCTCTTTTTTCATAATAGTCAAAGCTTCTTTATATTTATTCATAGTCTCCTCCAACAGTGAGCTCCCTGAAAACATTCTCCAGGCTTTGGTGTTCCTGCCGCATTTCATAAAGGACCCAGTCACTGTTTTTAATGATACCGTAGATATCCGGCCTCAGGTCCCGGGTGGCGTCTCCGGTAATCCTGAGGACCGTGACCCCTTCTTCATCCTGGCGTTCAACACCGGAAATACCGGGAAGCCCCTTAAAGGATTCTTCAAGGGCCGGGTAATCTCCCCCGGAAAGCTTCAACGAGATAACGCTTTTCTGATCACCGGAAACCTGCAGGTTTTCAGTCCGGTCATCAGCCACGATGCTCCCCCGGTTAATGATAATAACCCGGTCACAGGTCGCTTCAACCTCAGGAAGAATATGAGTAGAAAGGATAACCGTCTTCCTTTTCCCAAGCTCTTTTATAAGATTTCTTATTTCTATAATCTGGTTCGGATCAAGGCCTGAAGTCGGCTCATCGAGAATCAGAATCTCAGGATCATGAATCATCGCGTGGGCAAGGCCGACCCGCTGCTTGTATCCCTTGGAGAGCTCATGGACAGATTTATGCATCACATCAGTGATACCGCAGAGATCACCCATCTCTTCAATCCTGTTCAGCTTCTCGATACCCCGGAGATCAGATATATACTTCAGGTAGTCATAGACCAGCATATCCGGATAGATCGGCGCTGATTCAGGCAGGTAGCCAATCATTTTTTTTACTTTCAGAGGATCTTCGTCAGTTTTCACCCCGCCAACAGTAATGACACCCTCGTTCTGCTTTAAAAAGCAGGTAAGCATTCTCAAAGTTGTAGTTTTCCCCGCGCCGTTTGGCCCTAAAAGACCAGTGATTTCCCCATCCCTGATGGCAAAGGAAATATCATTAACGGCCCTGAAATCACCATAATACCTGGTAATATTTTCAACGTTAATCATAGAAAGAAACACTCCTTCTTATTTTTGAGAGGAAGACAGCCTCCGGGTCGAAAAGTCGAACCATTCGGCCTGTCAGATTTTCCTCAGGCCTGATGTACACGTGCCCCCTGCAGTCATCCCCAAAATATTCATTATTCTAATTTTTACACTGTAACTGGAAGAATTACACACGAAAGTATGTCTTTTTTTGTGAAAAAATTCCCCTCTTTGTTACAATTTTTATGCAGACTCACTCTCCCATGTATCAAGGGGAGAAAAAATAGCAAGTATTTTCTCAAACTTTTTCTGTGAGGAGCACATTCCCTGGACAGCCTTAAATCCCCCGCGCTCTGCGCACCCCCTTTGCTAAAGGGGGTTCTTTGAGAGGTACTGGTTGGCTTAATATCTTTTCAGGGCAAAATTGATCCACAAAAAGGCAACCGAACCGGCAATAAAATTCGCCCCGGCAGCCGCATAGAAGACCCCGTTAACCCCGAAAAGCCGCGCCCCGAGAAGGGCCAGGGGCACGGTGAGGCCGAACATTTGAAAGAGCACCAGGGCCGCCGAGGGAAAGGGGCGGTTCAGGGCGTTAAAGGCGCTCCCGGAAAGACGCAGCATCCCCTGGAAACCGTAGCTCGCTGAAATAATGACCAGGTAGGCTGACGAGACAGCAGCAATTTCACTTTCATCATTAAAAAGGGCGGAAAATTTTTCAGCAAAGAAGATAAAAACAAGAAAAGTCAGAGCCCCCCAGGCCAGGGCAAAGAGATGGCTCGACCTGATGCCCTGCCTGACCCGGAGAAATTTTTTCGCCCCCTGGTTCTGCCCTACAAAGGGGCCGAGGACCGACCCGAGGGCGGCAACCGCGGCCATGGCAAACATGCCGACCCGGGAGCCCACACCGAAACCCGCAACAGCGTTCTGCCCGAAGCCGGCCACAATACGTGTCAGTATGCCAATGGAAAAAGGTATAATCAGGTTGGTTCCTGAAGCGGGAAGGCCCACATAGAGTATCTGCCGCCATGAACTGAAAATTTCATCGAAGGAAGTTTTTTCAAAGGTGATCATTTTTTCCCGCCGGTAGAGCACATGAAGGGCAACCGTCATGGTGACGGCCCGGGACGCCACAGTAGCGAGAGCGGCCCCCCTGAGGCCAAGGGACGGCACGGGACCATACCCAAAGATAAACAGGGGATCGAGAACAATGTTAACGGCGATGGCAACAAGCATCACCCTGGTGGGGGTCTTTGTATCACCGGTAGCCCGTATGGCGCTGTTGCCCACCATGGGAACAATCACCAGGGGTATACCGAGGTACCAGATGATCATGTATTCTTTTATTAAAACCAGGAGTTCATCAGTGGCCCCGAGGCTTTTAAAAAGGGGCTCAATGGTCAACAGGCCCGCACTGATAAAAACCAGAACAACGATAAAGGCAAGAAGCAGGGCATCGGTTGTCAATCTCTGGACCCGGTGCTGGTTCCCTTCGCCGATTGCCCGGGCAATGACCGAAGAGGCGCCGATACCGAGCCCCATGGAAATGCTGGCAATAACCATAATAACGGGAAAAGTAAAACTCATGGCGGCCAGCTCTTTCGCTCCGAGCTGACCAACGAACCAGGTGTCGACCAGGTTGAACATGCTCATACCGACGATTCCGACAACCATCGGGAGGGCCAGGTTGAGAAGCGTTTTATATATATTTCCCTCGGTAAGCCGGGGTCCTTTTTTTGCAGCAGTCACCTTTTTGTCCTGGCAGCATTATTTTTACTATTCCGCGGGGGAAACAGGAGGGTAAGATTTTCACTGGAGGCCCGGGACGTCAAGGGTTAAATCCCCGGCGCGCTGCGCCACCCCCTTTGCTAAAGGGGGTTCCCTGGCATTAACTGGCTGCAGGATAGCCGCCTTAATTCCGGGCGAGGGACCTGCTTTGCTGCTGGAGAGTGAAAACTTTCGTTGAGTTATTTGTTTCTTCCCTCACCCTCCGGGGGCACTCACCCGGTTTTTGAGATTGGAAGGAGAAAGGAGGAGGAGTTCTTTATACAGTTAAATTTGCCATTCACTCATTGGATCAATTTTTGGAAATATTTCTGATTTTTTAACGATGTCTGGGTTTAATCCATATCCAACAATTATTTCTTTTATCAAACTATCCATTTCTTCACTCATTTTAGGCGCAAGATATAATTCATCCACTAATAATTTCACATTTCCTTTGATTATGATTCCATCATCTTCATTTTCTAAAGGTGCATAGACAATTCTAAATTCCGATTCTTCCGAGTAAATTTCTCTTTTTGTAAATGGGATTGACCACTGAGATCTATTATATAAAGTAAGACCGTAATTTATTCTACCGAAGAAAAGAAATGCGTCTAATGAATAATATTCAAAAAATGTTTTTATTTTTCCATAAGTTGTTTTTATAGAAATACCAGAATATAAATCTGAATAATTTTTCCAAAGTAAATATGACTCTTGTTCTTTTTGGTTCCAGCAGTTTACATATATCTTATTTCTAAACCCTGAAATAAAGTTTAAATATTTTTCAGGGTTCGGATTGTACATAGAAGCAACATCCTTACTTTCTTGAAAATATTTTACAGAGGGAGCTCCTTCATATGGATCTTCAAACTTTGATAATTTCCTGAAATATATACCATTTTGAGAAAATAGTTTTATAAATTTATCAAATGTTAAGTATCTCCACAAAATTGTACCATCTGAATATTCTTCTGATAATTGTGTATTCCAACGAGGTTTATAAATATTATCACTCAATGAAAACTCCTAAAAGAATAACATATAATAACTATTTAACATCCTCAACATTCCATATAAAACACAAAAACCGGGTATATCCGAATTGCGGATATACACCTATATCCTCTCGTCAGAAATTAATTACAAGCAAAAAATCCTATTTCAGAGCAAGCTTCCAGAGAAACAAAGGGGGACGGTATCCAATCAAAATGAAGGTTAATCGACAAGCATTTCTTTTATAACAGACTTAACCGCATTAACAGTATGAGTATTAATCTTTCCCAATTCTTTAATAATTCTTTCTCTATCAATAGTTCTCATCTGATCAAGAACAATATAACCCTTTTGTTTTTGAAATATCAATGAGACTCTTGTCGGATATTTTCTTGATTGTGTTGTCATTGGTGCGATAATAATTGTCTTAATGTTATCATTCATTTCATCGGGAGATAATACGATACATGGCCTGGTTTTTTTTATTTCATGACCAACTGTTGGATCGAGATTTATTAAGTATACATGATATTGTTTTATTTCCATTTCACCATACCCAGCCATCGGCATCTAAATCAATAGTATCATCGATCAAGAGAGAATCATCTTCATATGTATTCATTTCTTTAAACTGTTCACTCCAGCCATCTCTTGTTTTATTAATCGGGCGCAAAATTATTTGTTCTTTTTTTTCATTTAAAATCATTTCGATTTGATTGTTTATCTGCAATGATTTTAGTATATGATTAGGAATCCTGATTCCCTTTGAATTTCCGATTGATACTATTTTTGTAATCATAGTTGTCTCCGTAAAATATAAAGTAATTACAATGTAATAATATCGTCAAAACAAATCAAGCTGATTTTTGTTATTAGTATTTAATTACCGATAAAGAGATTAAAATTTCAATTGACAGGAAACCCCTTTTATATAAATATTCGACCAGCCGGAAAACAAAATCAAAAAGACCGAAAAGTCAGCCGGGTGACTTTTTCAAAAACCGGCACTCACATTCGTCAACCGGTTAACC
>CAZPEK010000266.1:0-5563 GCA_964585555.1 uncultured Leptospirales bacterium
CTTTTGAAGATATTGAAGGTATTTTACTAAGTCGTTTTCAGGGGGAAGACCCTGATCCATATAAAAATTCAGTTAAATGCCGCCTTCACTTCCTTAAAAATAAAATAGAAATTCAAACCGTTAAGCGCTATAGATCGTACTAAAATGCTTAAACATCGCATAACGGGGAGACAATATTTTTTTTAAATATTGTTGACATTAATTCTTATACAATTTTTCTTAATTAGAGGGTGAAAGCACGGACATTTCCAGGTGAAGGGGTTCACGGAAGGTATGCCAGAAGCAATCTGCTTCTGGAAGTCCGGTTCTGCAGTGCCGCATTATAGCTGCAGCTTTCGTCCACAGCATGAAATATAACTCAATATTTTTAATTAAATTAAAGATATGAAAGGAGAATTTTTGTGAGACGATCAATTCTGCTATTCTTGTTACCTTTCATCGTATTTACATACGTTGCCTTCCTTCTTTCTCAGAGTGCATGCGGCTACATTCGAGCCACCAAAGCAGTAAAAGAAATTCCCTTTAATCACAAATCCCACATGACAAAGGATTACGGCATCGACAGCTGTGAATCATGTCATAAGTATACCGCGGATGGACGATTTAAGGGAATGCCTACTGTGGCTGAATGTACTGTTTGTCACGATAGAGCGGGGAGCTACAGCGGTGACAAGGACACACCGAAACGTAAGGCCTTCTTTGATAACTATAAGGACACTGATAAGCCCTGGACTGCATTTGCAAAGCAGCCCGATCTGGTCTACTTCAGTCACAAGGTCGTTATGACAGCCAAATATGAAGACGGTCGGAAAAAAGCCCGATGCGGTTCATGTCACGGCGATAAGTTAAACTCTATGACAACCAGACGCATCAAGGGAACCATGCTGATGGGACAGTGTATGGACTGCCACACTGCACTCAAGCTCAGTAATAAATGCATGGTTTGCCACGATTAAGTTGAAAAAATTCATAAGGAGTATTTGAATCTCATGAAGAAAATAGAAAGAAAAGATTTTCTTAAGATGACCGGAGGGGCAGTCGTAGGTGGTCTTACGGGATATGTATTCTCCGGTGCGCCATTCCTGATGTTCCAGGAACTGGCAGAATGGTCTCAGGACCAGTATGTACCAGGAAAGGGAGAACAGAAACTGCTCTCCGATATCTGTAAGAGCTGTTCAGAACAGTGCCAGATAACCGTAAGAATGGTTAAAGACCGCGCTGTTAAAATAGAATCATCTAATACCTGCTGTCCCCTTGGACAGGCATCACTACAGCTTCTCTATCATCCCGAAAGAGTTCATAAGCCCCTTAAGCTTGTGGGCAAAAAAGGATCTGGAAATTATGTTCCCGTATCCTGGGATGACGCGATCAAAGATATTTCCGGCCAGCTTAATAAGCTGATTAAAGCTGGAAAGACCGACAGCATCGCTTCAATAAACAAGAATATAAACGCAGGTTCTGACCTGGTCCGCCGCCTTGTAAATGCCGCGGGAAGCAATCAGAACTATTACGAATCAGGCCTCGATTCACTGACAGATGCGGCTCTTGGCGGTATTGTGCAGTACGATTTCGCCAACACCGACTATGTTCTCAGTTTCGGCGCTAAACTATTTGAAGGCTGGGGATCTCAGATTCAAATGAACAGGGTTCTCGCTGACTGGAAAGCCGGCAAGACTAAACTGGTTCAGGTTGACACAACTACCTCACGTACCACGTATCTTGCAGACCCGTGGGTACACGTTCAGCCGGGCACGGAAGGCATTTTCGCCCTCGGTCTCGCCAACTAGCTGATCAAACGCAAAGGCAAACGATCAAATGGTGTCGGATTCGCCAAGTGGGCACAGATGGCCTACCAGTTTGACCTTAAGACAACTGCAAAACTTACCGGTGTAAGCGAAAAGCAGATTAAAGCTGTGGGTGACGCCTTTGCAGCAGCAAAAAACCCGGTTGCCGTAGCCGGTAAAGGAGCAAGCGGGGTATCTTCATCAGCCTCTGAGCTTATTGCCGTATACGCTCTCAACAGCATGGTTAACAGTAGAGCAGCATCCCTGAAGAAAGTTAATGACCTGGGTGTTCCCGCAAAGGGAAAAGCCTCTGAAGCAGGTTTAGATGCCTTCATTAAAAAAGGCGCCCTCGACTTTCTCATCGTCAACGAAGCGGATCCTGTTTATAAATCAGCACTGGGAGCTGACCTGGCGAAGAAAATGAGTAATGCCTTTGTTGTAGCCCTGATGCCCCTGATAAATGATACTGCAACCTATGCAGATTACATTCTTCCAACCCTTTCACCGATTGAAACACTTCAGGTAGAAGGAAAAGCAATGGTTAATCGCTTCCCGGCAGCACTTCACGGCGGAGATGCTATTATAAAAATTGCTCAAAACGTAGATGCCGCAAAGGGCAGCTTCCCCTGGAAGAGTTACGTTGATGTCGTCGGCCAGTCTGGCAAAAAGAAAGCAGCAGGAAACTTTAACTTTAAAGTTTCAGAACTAAAGGATCAGATTACCGCCCTGAAGAAAGAATCAGCCGGTTTAAAAATGCTTCCTGTAGAACTTGCTGTTATTGGCGACGGCGATGGATTGGCCTTCCCTTATGTTCTCAAGACAATTGATGCCGATACCTATGAACTCGGTAAAATGAAAGTCTTAATCAACAAAAAGACTGCTGAGAAAGAGGGAGTATCAAACGGCTCTTCAATAGACATTACATCAAGCCGCGGAGAAATAGGATCAGTAAAAGTATGTGTCACTGACCTCGTCGCTCCCGATGTCATAGCTGTTCCCCTCGGTTTCGGCCACAAGGCCTACACCAAGTACGCAAAGGGGAAAGGGGTTAATCCAAAAGAAATAATGGCCGCCGATATCGACCCCGTTACCGGAACTGCCAACTGGTGGTCAACCCACGTTAAAATCAGCTAATGGATGAGGTAACTATGAAAACGAGTAATTCTAAAATGACACGCCGGTGGGGAATGGCAATTGACCTGGACAAGTGTAATGGCTGCGGTCAGTGCTCAATCGCCTGTTCCCAGGAAAACAATATGCCTATCTTCAAAGATGATTCAGATGTTCCGAAGCGGGTTGCCTTTCTTGATCTCATGAAGGTTACCAACGATCGTGACGCTGAATATCCTAATGTAAATGTTGCGTACATGCCTAAAATGTGCCAGCAGTGCGAAGGAAACGACCCGAACAATCCTGTACCTCCCTGTGTTTCAGTCTGCCCCGCAGTGGCAACAGATGTGGGAGATGACGGAGTTGTGAGCCAGGTATGGTCACGCTGTATCGGATGCCGATACTGCCAGGCTGCCTGTCCTTACGAAGCCCGGGTCTTCAACTGGTGGAAACCAAGATACGAAGAATCCTTCAAAAAATCCCTGAATCCTGATGTTTCAGTAGCATCACGGGGAACTGTTGTAAAATGTACCTTCTGTAGTCATATCTGGAAGCGTGAAAGAGATAAGGCAGCAGCAAAGGGCGAACTCGACATCAATGCGGTAACCTATACCCCCGCATGTGTTGCAGCATGCCCGACAAATGCCATGGTTTTCGGAGACCTCAATGATCCGAAATCAGAAATTTCTAAGCTTTCCAAAGACAAGCGTGCCTTCCGTCTGGTTCACACCATAGATGACAAGTCACCTGAAGAGCAGAAAAAACTTAAAGATAAGCGTCATTATCCAAACCCCAAGGTTTACTACCTTTCAAGTAAAACATGGGTCAAGGATATGATGAAATTTAAATAGGAACCCACTAAAGGAGATTATCAGTGAGTGAAGCAAAAGCAATGAGTGATAAAACGAGAAAAATAATCCTCGGTGTCCTCTGGGCGCTGGTTGCAGGATTTGCTGTCTTTGCTATCCAGATCCTTTTTTGGGGTCTTGGTTACACAGACATGAACAATGTGTTTACATGGGGCAACTGGATTATCGGTGACCTCGGCCTGGTAGCACTGGGCGGCGGGGCATTCTTTACCGGTTTCTTCCTGTATATATTCCGGGTAGACAAACTTGAGCCGATCATTAACTCTACCGTTCTTATCGGTTTCATGTGCTACCTTTTTACTTTCGTATTCCTTCTTTTCGACCTGGGACAGCCCCTTCGATGCTGGTTTGGCTTTGCCTACCCTAACTGGGGAGACGGACTTCTACCGATATCAATGCTGACAGAAGTTTTCTTCTGTTTATCATTATACTTCTGCATCCTCTTTGTTGAGCTCATACCTGTAGCTCTAACGAATAAATGGGCAGAAGGAAAACCAGTCCTTAAAGCCATTGGCCACTACATGCATAAACTGATGTGGATCATGGCTGCAGCAGGAACATTTCTTTCTTTCTTCCACCAGGGATCACTTGGCGGCGGAATGTGGGATGCTCTTTACGCAAAGGCTGCATGGTTCCGTGAGCACCATCAGCTCTTCTTCATTGCCATTATCGCCGCAACCGCGGGCGGAACATCTTTCATGACTCTCTGCCCCTTTGTAGCCGGTAAAGTAATGAACAAGGAAGTGATGCCGAAAGAGACCTACTGGACATTGACAAAAATTTCAGGTTTCATGTTTACTGTGTACCTGATTGCCCGTTCATGGGATGTCTACTCCATGACTACAAAATTTGTTCCTTCCTTTGACAGAAGTTATTTAGATCTCTGGGGGGGCTACTACGGCATCTGGCTGCTGGTTCTTGAGTTCCTCTTACTTCTTTCTCCGGTCATTTTCCTGAACATCAAAAAGTTCCGGGAAACTGAAAAGTTCATGGCCATCGGAATCGTATCCGGTGTACTGGCAATCATCGTAAGCAAGATCTCTGTCCTGCTTCACGGTTTTTCAACACCGAATTTCCCCTGGAGAAAGTTTGCAGCATACAATCCTACTATCCAGGAATGGTTTGTGACCCTGGGAGTCTTTGCCCTGATGATTCTCATCTACATTGCCTTCGTCAAGTGGTTTAGACTGTTCCCCCACCTGGATCATAGTGAAGAAGAACATTAAGATTTATTACATATTACAAAGAAAGCCGGCGGTAACGCCGGCTTTCTTTATGCATCATTTAGCCCTGAGTGGCTGTTAAAAAAAATTTATTCCCTAAATAATTCTTGCTTTCTTCTGTTTTTTTTTACACTAATCAAGTATATAACGCATAAATGCTTAATCAAATGGAAATGGATAATGAACAGAAAATTCCTTGTACTTCCTTTACTGTTTTTCTTTTTGTTTTTTTCCCTTTCAGCAAAAGCTGAAATCGTGTTCAAAAAAGACGGCTCAATTGTCAGCGGTACTGTTATCGGGGATACCAACACCTTTCTTACAGTAAAAACCCTAAAGGGAAAAAGAATAAAAATTGAAAGGAAGAATATCCTTCGCGTGATATTCACCAAACTCGACCTTACCAAAATGCTGGTAAAGCTTCGCGACGGAAGAGAGATGGAAGTCTTTCTTGTTGACGAAGGAAGCACCACCTACACCTTCAGAAAAGATCTCAATTCACCCGAAGAATTCACCATTCTCCGAAAAAAGGTTCTCTTCATGGCGGACAAAAAGCCGACTGAGTTGAAGGGCACCGCAG
>CAZPEK010000267.1:0-286 GCA_964585555.1 uncultured Leptospirales bacterium
GAAAGTACCAAGGAGGCCCTGAAGCCTTATCTCCTTGAAGATTTGAATCTTGAGCGCCTTGATGCCTCAAAGAATTTGAAGAATGTCAGGGTAATTGTCACCAGGTCAAATTTCGGCTGTGGATCTTCACGGGAACACGCCCCCTGGGCCCTTGAGGTTAATGACATCAACCTTGTTATCGCTGAAAATTTTGCAAGGATTTTCCGCCAGAATATGTACAACTGCGGCATGATGGCTGTTGAACTGCCTGGTGATGTAATAGATAGTCTTTTTAAAAAGTTTAAGG
>CAZPEK010000267.1:296-5557 GCA_964585555.1 uncultured Leptospirales bacterium
GATGGCAAAGAAGATCAATATAAACTCCTTTTTCATCTGGCATATATTCAGCAGTACCTTCTATCCAGTTTTTTGAATACATTAAAAATGCTGGATCTTTTTCTTTCATTGTTGTGATTCAGTTTGTTGTAGTCTTTTTAAAAAGTTTAAGGATAAGGAAGTCACCGTAGATGCTGATATCAAAAACAAAACTTTTATTTTTAAATCTTTAAAGAGAGAGGAAGTGATTCCCTTTGAAATTTCAGACTTTGACCGGGACCTGGTCGCAGCAGGCGGGTGGCTTGGTTATGCTGATTCAAAGTATTAAATAAGATAAATTACAGCGAGAGAGTGTGTGGCTGCACACTCTCTCAAGAAGAAGTTACTTTTGCCTTTTGATATTTTTTGCTTTTTTAATACTACCGTTGGCTACAAAGGGGATTACGTACCAGCGTCCACGGAGAAATCGGTCAAGGCCAAGTTTAATCGCCGGGAGGTCCTGAATAAAATTGCGGGTGAACTCAAGGCTGATATTCATTCCTTTGGCTTCCCAGTTGCTGTCAATGAGACCGTTAAGCTTAAGGCGGATATCGTCTGAATTAAAAACAAAGGAATTGATTGTATATTTGCCTTTATTGAGCAAAAAGTTGCCGTATATTGTATTAAACTCAAGATCCTTCAGCTTGTATTTTAGTTCAGAGAGCCAGATGCCGAGGCCGTTCTGAATACCTGTATCTACAATTTTCCCCCTCGCTGCCTGAAATTCGACAAAGCCCTTCATGCCTGTTAACAGGTCCTCGCTGCCAATGTCATAGGAAAGATTGCCGTTTCCTGCACCAATGCCAAAGAACCGGTCCTTAAGGCTGTCATTCATTAAACCGAGTTCCTGAATTCTAATATCCTTAAAGGTAAATGAGAGGGAGGCAGTGGGGCTGATGCCCGTTGAGATAATAGATCCTTTTCCGCTTATCATCCCCTTTAGCAGTTCAGATTGCCATTGTTTGATTTCAATGCGGTTTTTCAAAATGCTGTAATTTATTGCAAGATTATTGAACCTGAGCCTGCCGTAAGAAAAGCGAGCTATATCGATTCGTCCTCCTATCTCCAGTGGTATGTTAAAAGAGATAGCTGCTGGTGATGTTTTTTCAGGGGAGCTGGTTTTAGATTTCGGGCTTTCGGGAACTTTAAACTCACCAGCCTTTATATTAAGAAATATTTTGTCAAGCTCAGGGCTCATTGATGCAAGGGAAATTTTTACCGGATTCCCCAGAACTTTTACGGGTATATTTTCTTTTTTAAAAAGATTATCTGCAATATTTATCTTTGTTGTCAGACCGCTGACCAGTTTGTTCTGGTAGCCGTAACCGGCACCTGAAATATTAAGCGAGGCGTTTATCTTTTTTGCCTTGTAAGAAAGACTCCCCTCGGCTTTTCCGAAAAGCTGAGCCGGTATTACATTGAGGAGGGGACGGATATCAGAAAAAGAGGCAGAAAGGCTCGGTGCGTTGAACTCATGCAGTGAGCCGTTAAAAGAAAAAAAGAGCTTGTCGAGATTAATCCGTGTAGTGTCAATACGAGCATTGATGCCGCTGAGAAAGACTGTTCTCTTTCTCTGGTCAACCCGGGCAAATCCTTCGGCATGGACTATTTTGGGCGAGTTCAAAAGAGTTGAGGTTGCCTTGACATTGCCCTCGACAAGAACTGATGTTTTCAGCTTTATGCCATCCGGGGAATCGGGTGGAAAAATTGAAAGCTTTAAATCGGTCACATCACCGGTAACCCGGCTGTATGGCTGGGGTGCAGGTTTTCCGGTCCATGCATAGGTCCAGACTATTGATGTGTTTTTCAGGCTTACCTTCCCTTCAATTAAAACCTTTGTCGGTGTAATAGATATTTTTATATCAGGATAACCTTTTCCTCTTTTTTCCGGAAGATCCACTGTACAGTTTGTTATCGTTATACTTTTTTTCTTTTCGAGCTGCAGGAGTACCAGGGCTGAAAGCCGGTAGGTTCCTGCCAGTGGGGCGAGGTTTCCAGGAGGATTCTCGAGCCTGAGAGTCATATTATTGAGGCGAATCTTATCAATTGAGGCCTGTATGCTTCCTGAGGATTTTTCCCCCGGAGTGGAAATGTCATCGAGCAGTGACTGGAGGTTGCTCTTTCCCTCATCGTCGTACTTTAAGGTTACTTTCAGGTTATCAAATATAATGTAATTTATCGATATTTTTTTTTCAAGAAGCGCAAGGAGAGAAAAGCCGAGACTGGCCTCATCGGCACTTAAAAGGACCGGGGTGTCGCTGGTTATGCCGTCATGGAGCAGAACATTTTTAAGGCTGATGCCCCTGATGCTGTATTTGAGCTTTTCAATAGAAACTTTTCTTTTGAGGTTTTTCTCCGTCTGTTCAGAAATAATTTGAAGTAATTTTTCTTCAGGGAAAAAGTAAAACAGGGCAATTATCCCTGTAGCGGCAATAAGGACAAGTGCTGTAAGGGATATTATAAATATTTTAAAGTGTTTTATTTTTACTAGCTTCACGATTGCGTGCCAGTGCAGCATGCTTCTTGAAAAAATGGCCGGTTTTTTCAAGCTCCTGGAGGTCAGTACAGATAATCTTTCCATCCTCGAGCTTTATATGCTTATCTTCCAGGATCTGGACCATGATGACATCGCCCTTATCAGGAGGAAGACCAACCATATTTATAAGTTCCTTTGTTCCAAATTCAAAGTTGTGGGGCTGTTTTGATTCAATTTTAATTTTTTGTTTATCTATCTGAATAAGAAGTGTATCGTAGATTCGGCCTACATCACTGTTAATCATCAGGTTATCAAGCTGCCGGTAAGCAGTCCAGATTCTTTCACTGAGGAGTTGAATCAGCCTTGTGGCAAGTTGAGGCTGAGCCTGAACCATTCCCTCAAAATTTGATTTATTAATGGCAAGTACTCCCAGTTCTCCAAAGGCAATTGCCGAAGCGCTTCTCGGTTTGTTTTCCAGCAGGGCCATTTCCCCGAAAATATCTCCCGGTTTTAAAACCGCAAGCAGAACCTCTTCATCTACAATTTTGGTTATTTTTACCTGTCCGGACTGTATTATAAATAGTTCAATCCCCGGCTCATATTCACTGAAAACCATGGCATTATCAGGATAGGTGCGGTTCATTTCACGGTGGAGAGGGGATATGGCTGTCTGGTAAGGGGCCTTCATTGCCTTAAGGCGTTCCAGGGCATGGTTTGTATTCGGATCATTGGGACAGTACTGAAGAAATTTCTGATATGCATATATGGCATGCTTGAGTGATTTTTTCTTCAGGTAGTATTCGCCAATTTTAAAAAGATTTCTTGGATCTTCCTCTACTTGATTTTTAAAGGTCAGGTTTGCAATGGCATGGTCAAATTCCCGAAGTTTTCGGCTGAAAAAACGGATAATTTTCATGGCCACAGCCGGGTTTTTTTGAATAAGGAGGCCGAACATTTCCCTCTCAACTGAGATAAGGGAAACATTTTCCAGGGCGATGGCGCTTTCAATACGGGCGTGACCGCTCATACATGAGATGACGCCGAAAAAGTCACCGGGACCCATAATGGTATAGGGCTCTTCTGCCACAACGGCATTTTCTTTGGTAACTTTAACGCGGCCACTTCTTATAATATAAAAGTTGTGGGCATTTCTTTTTCCTTCAACACTAATGAAGGAATTTGAAAGATAATTTTCGATTCTAAATTGCTGAGCGGTCATGTTGCTCCCTGTGTACGTGAACAGTAATAATTTCTATTATTACAAAAATCGGCATATTCGGGCTTTAATTCGATAAAAATTCCAGTATTTATTCTTTAACGCTATTTTTAATGTAATATCCTTTAAAGCGGGTGTGAGGGGTCTCCGCAGGGGCCCCACACACCCGCTTTAAAGTTATTATTTACCGTTAACATTGTTCTAAACATAGTGGTTATTAGAGAAGACGTCAATCATAATTAATTTTCAATCAGTAATCAGTTTATCAGTTTTTTAAGCCTGCTGAGCTCATTGAGGGCTTCAATCGGGGTGACCTCATCGAGATTGATGCCTTCGATTGCCTGTATCACCAGGTGGTTCGAAGCATTGAATATTTCAAGCTGTTCAGATTTTTGTTCTTCTTCGGAAACCTGAAAGCGCCCCCGGGAATTATTTTCCAGTTTAGCAAGTATCCGGTCTGCCCGGCTGATTATCTGCTTCGGTATGCCTGCCAGTTTTGCCACATGTATTCCATATGAACGGTCTGCTGAGCCGCGAACCAGTTTATGAAGAAACTCGACGCCACTGAGATGTTCTTTTACCAGGACATTATAATTTTCAATCCCCTTTTTGCTCCCCAACTGGGTCAGTTCATGGTAATGGGTTGCAAAGAGGGTTCGAGCCTTGATATATCTAAGAATATATTCAACGACGGCCCAGGCTATCGAAAGGCCATCATAGGTGCTGGTACCCCGTCCTACTTCATCCATGATGATAAGGCTTTTTTCCGTCGCATTATTTAGAATGCTTGCGGTTTCATTCATTTCAACGAGAAAAGTCGATTCCCCTCGCGAAATATTATCAGAAGCACCAATCCTGGTGAAGATTCGGTCTACAATAGTACAATGTGCCTCACGGGCAGGCACAAAGGAGCCAATCTGTGACATCAGTTGCACCAGGGCAGATGTTCTGATATAGGTCGATTTCCCTGACATGTTAGGGCCGGTAATAAGCTGAATGAGATGTTCTTCAGTATCAAGGTGAATATCGTTGGGAACAAAGACTTCTTTGGTGTAATATTTTTCAACAACAGGGTGACGGGCATCGGTAATGGAAGTCAGGCCGTCATCATTAAACACAGGCCGGTTGAAACGGTTTTCAAGGGCTGCTGCGGCAAAGGAGGCGTAAAGGTCGATAGAGCCGAGAATTTCGGCCAAGGCCTGAAGCTTCTCCTGGTTGTCCAGTATGGCATTTTTCAGAGCCTCAAGCTCTTTTTTTTCGATTGATACTATTTTGTCTGAGGCAGAGAGAATATCGCTTTCAAATTTTTGCAGCGTCTCGGTGGTATAGCGCTCAGAGCTTACAAGGGTCTGTTTTCGATAATATTCTTCGGGAATGTTTACCGCCTGTGCTTTGCTGATTTCAATATAATAGCCGAGAACACGGTTAAATTTTATTTTAAGGGTGGAGACCCCGAGTTTTTTCTTCTGCTCTTCCTGGTATTCCATGATCCACTGCTTGCCATTTGTCTTCAAGTCGTAGAGATGGTCGAGTTCTTTGCTGAAGCCTTCT
>CAZPEK010000268.1:0-5554 GCA_964585555.1 uncultured Leptospirales bacterium
TACAATGCGGGCATTTGCAGATATAGAAAACTTATTGTAGGAGTAAAGTTCTTTCAAGCCTGATTTGGCATTATTAATTGATTTAAAGGGACCTGTATAGAGTTTGTATTTCCCTGCATCTGCCCTGGAAAGAATAACCGTATGACCTTTTTTGCTTAAAAATGAAGCTATTTCCCTTGCCTTTGTTTCATTGAAAGAAGACCCGATTTTTATAGCATAGGGGTATTGCGCAGCAGGATAGCTGGTGTTTTTATTGAGAGTCGCGGCAATGGCTGGCTTTACCAGACCGGTAACTTTTTGAGAAATGTCGTTCATGGCTCGATATGTCGCGTCATCAACAATGGGACTTTTGCTTCCCCCGGCAAATTTTATCCCTATTACAAGACCAGTGGTAAAACAAATAATACAGAGGGCGGAAATCAGAAAAATAACACGGCTGGCTTTTTTCTTTACCCTTTCCTGGTCTTTTGAGTGGATGCCGGACATGCGTGAGAAGTATTCCGGATCATTAGAGTCAAACTGGAGCGGGAGGTCTCGTGAAGCTGGGCCACTATAGAAATCAATATTTTGCATGTAGAATCCTCAGTTGTATTCATCCTGGTAAAAATGATGCTCTTTTTATATCCTTCGACAGAGATTTACAAAAGCATAAGAAAATAAAAAGGCTGCTATAAACAGGGTTTAGAGCAGCCTCAAATATTGAAAATTGATAGAAAATCAGGAAATCAACCGTACCATTGTAACACCTTCAATGTTCTGAAGCTTTTGAATGACATCAGCATTTACGTCATTATCAACATCAATAATGTTATATGCATTGTCTCCCTGTGAACGGTTGAGAAATTCAGAAATATTGATGCCCGCACCAGCAAGAACCGGTGTTATCTGTCCAATCATATTGGGTATGTTTTTGTTTGTGATTATCAGACGTTTTTGCCCATTTCTACTGAGACTACAGTCAGGGTAATTGACAGAGTTTTTGATCTGTCCCTCTTCAAGAAAAAGACGAAGCTGGTTAACAGCCATTCGGGCACAGTTTTCTTCCGCTTCAGGGGTCGATGCGCCAAGATGGGGTAGAGGAATAATATGGTCATGTTTAAGCATTTCTTCTGTAGGGAAGTCAGTGACATACATATTTATTTTCCTTGCGTCGATAATTTTTAACAGCGCATTGCTGTCAACAAGTTCAGCACGGGAAAAATTTAAAAGAATAGCAGATTTTTTCATCATGCTGAGCCGTTCTTCGTTCATGAACTCATGGGTTGATGAATTGTATGGAATATTAATGCTTACATAATCTGCATTTTTTAAAGATTCATCAAGCGAATCAGCCTTTTTTACCTCGCGGGAAAGTTTCCATGCTGATTCAACTGAAATGTAGGGGTCATAGCCTGATACATCCATGCCAAGGGCTGCTGCATCATTAGCAAGACGAACACCGATGGCTCCCAGTCCTATGATGGCAAGGGATTTTCCATAGATTTCAGGGCCTACAAATTGTGATTTACCTTTTTCTATCTGCTCTTTGACAGTTTTTTCACTCGCCCTAAGGCCCTTTACCCAGTTTATGCCCATGTAGGCATTTCTTGAGGCGAGGAGGATTCCCAGGACTACCAGCTCTTTGACCGCATTGGCGTTTGCTCCAGGGGTATTAAAGACAACGATTCCTTTTTCTGAGCATTTGTCCAGGGGAATGTTGTTCACCCCCGCCCCGGCACGTGCTATTGCCTTTAAGCCAGCCGGGAGTTCACGGGAATGCATATCCTGACTGCGCACCAGTATCGCTACTGGATCTTCAATGTTATCTCCATGAGAGTACATATCCTTCGGGAAGAGATCAAGGCCCGCGGGAGAAATCTTGTTCAAGGTTTGAATGTTTTTCATAAATTTTTCCTTAGCCATGCTGGTTTTAAATTTTTTCTATAAATGCCACAGGAATTTTATTGCCTTCGGTTGGTATCGCCATCTTCTACCGGTGCTTCTGAGGCTTTTGTTAAAATATTTTCAGGAAGGACGGCAGGACCAGGTGAGAAATTGAATACACGGGCCATATAACTCTCCTTTTATTTAAAAACGATAATGGATTAATAGAAAAATGAACATAAATCGAATTCTATCCTTAAATAAATATAGAAATCAATGAAAAAAAGATTAATTTTTTAGTAATAATTTATTAAACTTTTTATGCAGAAATAAATACTGGTAATTTTTTGCTTTACTGCTATATTTGTTGAAAATTTGGGTTTGTTTTAAATTATGTTCCCAGAGGGAATTTCCCTTGCGTTATAATTAAAAAATTATGGAAGTATATCATGGCAAAGATTAAAGCATTCAAAGCACTCAGACCGGCAAAAGATCTTGTTGAACAGGTTGCTGAATTACCCTATGACGTTCTCGATTCGAATGAGGCACGAAATATAGCAGAGGGAAACGATATAAGTTTCTTTCATATTACAAAACCGGAAATAGATATGGGACCGGATATTAATATTTATGATGAATCTGTTTATCGCGCAGGAAAAGATAATCTCTCCGATTTTATAGAAAAGGGAGTAATGGTAAAGGAAGATACGGCGGCTCTTTATCTCTATACGCAGGTTATGGACGGCCGGGATCAGACCGGACTGGTTGCCTGTGTCAGCATTGATGATTATCTTGAAAACAGGATCAAAAAACACGAATTGACCAGGGAAGACAAAGAACAGGATAGAACAAATCACCTCGATATATTAAACGCAAATACCGGGCCTGTATTTCTTCTGTTTAATGAAAAGGGGGATAAAAGAAAACTTTTCGAAGAAGGAATGAAGTTAGAGCCGGTAAATCAATTCACCGCAGAAGATGGGATAGAACATATTGTACGGAAAATCAGTGATGAGGGCCTGATCAAGGCATTTGTTGAGGCTTTTGATGACGAAATTTTTTATATTGCTGACGGGCACCACCGTGCTGCATCTGCTGTCCGTGTTGGAGAAAAAAGGCGTAAAGAAAATCCTGATTTTACCGGTGAGGAAGAGTTTAACTCATTTCTTGTTGTTATTTTTCCTCATGAACAGCTTAACATTCTTGCATATAACAGGGCTGTTAAAGATTTGAAGGGCTTGAGCCCGGCAGAGTTTCTTGATACTATTGGAGAAAAATTCACTGTAGAAAAAACAGGAAAAAAGGTGCCCGATGGAACACAGGAGTTCAGTATGTACCTTGAAAACCAGTGGTATACATTAAAACCTGAATTTGAAGTCCCTTCAGACCCTATTGACGGCCTTGATGTGAAGATTCTTCAGGATAATCTTCTTGAGCCGACTCTCGGGATTAAAGATCCGAGAAAGGATACAAGAATAAGCTTTATCGGTGGAATACGCGGAACCCGTGAACTTGAAAAACTGGTAGACAGCGGTGATTATGCGGTTGCCTTTTCGATGTTTCCCACGACTATCGAACAGCTTATGAAGGTTTCTGATGTTGATGGTATCATGCCGCCGAAATCAACCTGGTTTGAGCCGAAATTAAGAAGCGGACTTTTTGTTCATAACTTGAAGGATTAATCTTTATTTCTTGAGGGAATCAAGGAGTGCCTGAATCTCGCGCTTTTTAAGGAGGCGCATTTCTCCACGGTGAAGGCCTCCCAGTTCAAGGGGGCCGTAGGAGATTCTTTTCAGCTTTTGGACATTATAGCCGAATTTTTTGAAGGTATAGCGAATCTGCCTTTTCTTCCCTTCACTAATTGTCATATGAACCAGCTTTCCTGATTTGTGCATTACCTGTATTTTCGAGGGACGCGTCTTAATTTTAAGCTGGTGAATAAATATGCCTTTCTGCATTTTTTTTATATCCTGGGGATCCAGGGTCTTGTCGAGCTGCACGGAATATTTTTTTTGAATATGAGATGAGGGGTGACTTAATGTTCGGGAGAAGTCACCATCATTGGTGAATAAAAGGAGACCCTCAGTATCTTTGTCGAGACGGCCGATGGGGAAGACGCCTTCCCGAAGGTATTTTTCAGGAAGCAGGTCCATTACCGTTGAACGTCCTTTTTCATCGCTGAGGGAAGTGATGTAGCCGACAGGTTTGTTAACCATCAGGTAGCTGAAGGTTTCAACAGGCTGCAGGGTAATATTGTTCATCTTGACAACATCAGAATCCGGGTCGATGGTAATGGAAAGGTCGGTAACCTTGTTTCCGTTAATGAAAATTTTTCCTGATAGAATGAGTTCTTCAACTTTACGCCGTGAGCCGAGACCGCAGAGGGCAAGATATTTATTTATTCGAATTTTTTGCATTTTCTTTTTTCTTTTCAAGGCTTTTGGAGATTTCTGCCTGAATTTTTTTAAATTGCAGCTCTTCGTCTTTTATTGTTACATGGAGCATGTATGAAAGGCCCCTGGGGCTGTACTTGAGGTTGCTTTTGAAGGTGGTTCCCTGCAGGAAGATAATCTCGCTTTTTGAAAGATCAAAGTTGTATTCACCCTTGATGGCGTATTTTTCCCCGCCTTTTCTGTATGACAGGTAGGTTCCTTCTTCAGTGAGTTCAAGGCCGTGGTTGGTGAAATCGCCGAAGCGGTTAATGCTCCACCATTTTCCCTTTAGTTTTGTCTTGAGTTCATCGGATTCTTTTTCCCAGAATTTGGATATATATTTTTCAATATCCTTTTCATCTCCTGATTTAAGAAGCCTGAGGTTCTGGCCGAAAATCCAGCCGGTCATGCCGTTTTTTAGTTTAATGCGGTACCAGTAATCACTGCTTTTTCCGATCCAGGTTTTAGCAGAAGAGCGGTCAATAATAATGACTGAATCACCTTTGTTAAGCTGGGTGATGCGGGCTGAAAAATAGAGTGGGGAAATTCTTACCGATGAATTATGAGTCAATACAAGGGCCGCGCTGTCCCCGGGAGGGGGAGCAGCACCATTTTTTCCGTCTTCTCCGCAGGAGAAAAGCAGTGCAAGGGAAAGTAGTAATATAATGAGTGTTTTGAATCGTGAATCCATGATAACCTGTGTGCCTTTATTCATAATTTTCTATTTCTTCATCCGGTGCTTCCAGTGAGTTGATGAAGGTCTGTTTTGTCTTATCCGGATACGTGACATCGAGCCGGAGCGGTGATTTTTTAATTAACATATTGATTTTTGCACACTTTAAAATTTCTCCCTGAATCTGTCCATCACATTGCATTGACCATGGTAATCTTTTCATCAGATCAAGGGGAATCCCTTCGAAAAAGACTTCGACAGTTGAATGGCCGGTTTTTCGAATGTTCATGGTATAATATCTCTTGGTGCCGTCCTGGTGGACATAAATGCCGTTTACATCAGGGGGGGCGGAACAGCTGGTAGTGATGGAGAGAAGGGTACACAGTAAAAATGCTGGAAATATTCTTGTCATTTTAAACCTCTCGGGTTTTATAATGCTGAATCTGGCAGTATAAAGATATTGTGCCAGTAGTGACAGGGCAAATTATATTCTCCTGGTATCAAGAAGTAAAGGCTAATATCTGCAGGTTGTAAGGAAAATATCCTTGAAATAAGCTTGACGAGCTGCAAATAATCGAAATTTTAT
>CAZPEK010000269.1:0-2769 GCA_964585555.1 uncultured Leptospirales bacterium
GACACGCTAAATAAATTTACAGTTCCTTTTTTTTAAAACCGGGGAGAAAAGAACATGGCCTTATATCGGGATCGTGACGGTAAACGTCTGCATGTAGAAAGTAACCTTATGGGCGAAAGCCTGGTAAGTAAAAAATTCAGGGATACTATTCAAGCTATCCCGCAGAAAAGGCTTTATCCTGATGTAACGGTTTTGAAAGTCGGCGGCCAGTCTATCTGTGACCGGGGGGCTGCTGCCCTGCCCGCCATAACCGATGAAATAGCAGAAGAGAGTATTCGCCACAAGATGCTTGTCACTACGGGAGGGGGAACTCGAAGCCGACATATTTACAACATCGGCCTTGAGCTTGGGATGCCTACGGGTATCATCGCCAAGTTCGCTTCTTCCATATCCGAGCAGAATGCCCTGCTGGTAGCGACGCTTCTGGCTGACCGGGGCGGGATCTGCATTGAACAGGACCAGGTCGTTGAGCTTTCTCTCTATTACCGCCAGAATATTATTCCCGTGATGGCGGCGATGCCCCCCTATGATTTTTTCGCTATCCCTTCTAATAATAAAAGAATTCCCGTTCACCGCACTGATGTGGGAACAGTAATTATGGCTGACCTCATCGGAGCGAAACAGTGTCTCTTTGTTAAAGATGAAAAGGGGCTTTATACCGATGACCCGAAGAAAAATCCCAATGCTGAATTTATTGATAAAATAAGCGTCAAAGAACTTCAGGCCATGGACCTCGACGACCTGGTTGTCGAACGGCCCTGTCTTGATATTATTCGCGACAGCGAGGTTATCGACAGTATTCAGATAATAAACGGCCTTCAAAAGGGGAATCTTGCCCGTGCCCTTGCGGGAGAGCATGTGGGAACAATTATTTACAGTGATTAATTAATAGGCCGTGCCCTGTCATGAATCAAGTTTAAAACGAACCGGCAGGTGAATGCGGCACTTAAAGGGTTGGCTTTCGAGACTTCTTGCAGGATAAAAACATATATTTTTTGCCCATTCAACAACAAGGACGTCAAACTTCTCTCCCAGTGATTGAACTATTTTTCCGTAAACAACCTTTCCATTTTCATCTATACCCAGCTCAATAACAACAGTCCCCTCAATCCCTTCATGGCGCATTGAGTCAGGATACCGGGGCAGTGATGAGAAGCGCGGCCGGGGAGCTGTTGCCGCGTTAAGTATATTCTTATAGCTGTCGTTAATGGCCCCAAAAACAAGGGGCTTCTCTTCAGCGGCGGTTTCGGATACTGAATCAGAAAGGCTCATCTCCGGTGGTGATTTTTCAGCCTGCAGTGTTAACTCTACCATTTGAAATTCTTCCAGGTCTTTAAAAGAAGTATCCTTAACCTTCCCCCCCCATGTCACGGTGAGTATGAGAACCCCTAAGAAAAGAGTAACTGCTAGAGTCCACGACATGGCGGGCCTCAGGGAGAAATAGCGATGAATAGCCGCAGTTGTCATTTCGAGGCTCCGGTGGCTTTTTTGCTCGCCAGCACAATATTATACAGTCCCGCTTCTTTCAGGGATTCAAGAACCTGGTTCACATAATTGTAAGGAAGTGTACTGTCGGCGTGAATCATTGCCCGTATCTTTGGAGAAAAGGATTTTCGGTACCGGGCGTAGCTGACAAGCTCTTCGATTTGATTTTCTTTATTATCAAAAAAAAGGCCTCCGTCTTCCTTCACAAAAATATTAAAATGGCTTTTATCGTGGGAAGGCACCTGAATTGACTCAGGAAGATTGACGGGAACTTCCTTTTCCATACCGGAAATACTCGACAGCATAAAGAATATCAACAGCAGAAAGGCAATGTCCGCCATGCTTGAGAGAGGTACGCTGAGTACCTTTTTGCTTCGACGACTGACTCCTGTCATGGCCCCATCCTGAGGGAAAGCGCTGAGAAGCCCGCCCCCTTGACCAGTTCAATTATTTTGACAACCCGTCCATAGGGGGTTGCCTCATCGGTCTGGAGAAGGACAGATTTTTTCTGGCCCGCCAGATAAGATTTGCTGAGAAAGGGTTCGATTTCCTGATCAGAAAGTTTACAGTCATCAGCGCTCAAGATTCCTTTGTCGGTTACAGAAAGTACGAGCACCTGATTTCGCGGCGTGATAACGGGTTCCTGACTTTTATCAGGAAGGACCAGGTGAAATCCCTCGGACACAATGAAGGATGATGTCACCATAAAGAAAATAATCAGAAGAAAGGCTATATCAGAAATTGTAGAAAAGGACATCTCTGATGTTGCCTCAGATCTGCGGCCGATACGCATTAGATTTCTTCCTCTATCATTTTTTCAACAATATCGGCGGTAATGCGCTCTACCCCGGCCACAAAGACATCGATTCGGTGGACAAAATAATTATAACAGAAGAGAGCGGGTATCGCGGCGATGAGACCTGCAGCTGTTGTAAGAAGAGCCTCCTGGATGCCACCGGCCACAAGGCGGGCATTCACCTGGTCTGCCGCCGCTATTTTACTGAAGGCGGTAATCATACCTGAAACGGTACCGAGAAAACCAAGCATCGGCACAATATTCCCCATGGCTGAAATTACATTGAGTCCTCGTTCAAGGGCGGCGACCTGTACTGACGCGGCAACAGAAAAGGCCTTTTCTATTCGTTCGATGCCCGCCTGGCGAACCTTGAGCCCACGGACAACAATAGCCGCAACAGCTTCATCACGGTTTTCACAGAAAGCATGAATGGCTTTAAAGTCACTGTCGGCAATAATTTTTTCAAAATCATCAATGAATTCCGCGGT
>CAZPEK010000269.1:2779-5497 GCA_964585555.1 uncultured Leptospirales bacterium
CCTAGGCTGCGGTGGTAAAAGAACCGACCCCGTTCAATGATAAAACCCAGGGCAAGAGCGAAAAATAATAATATCGGCCACATGAAGGGGCCGCCACGTTTAAAAAGGCTGTAAAGGCTTGTCTTCTCTTCGGTAAATGACGCAGGTGGCTCTTTTTCTTTTTTTTCGTTGATATCTTTTGGTGCAGTTTCAACAGGTTTTTTTTCGATGCTGGTGCTGGTTTTGTCGGTATTTGTTTTGATGTTTTTTTCAGCTGTCGGCTCAGGTGCACTCAGCAATGAAACATGAGTGGTGAAAAGCATTGATGCGACTATAAGTATTGTAAAAAGTATTTTTTTTATCATTGTGTCAGACTCTTAATTTTTAATTTTAAAGTTTATATTATGTACAGCACTCAACGTGATACTGTTTTATTATTGCAGTATGTTTAATTTGTAAAGTTAAAATTTTGCCATTACTCCCGCTCCGAACATTCTTCCCGGTCCCGGGTTTAAGGGATCCATGTTGTAGTCGTCGAGGATGTTTTTGCACATTATGTAGACCGTGTAGTTGGTTAAAAATTTCTGGGATATTTTTATGTGTAGTTTGAGGGGGTTATTTACAGGGATTGCTTTGAAGTAATCGGTTGAATAGTCTACATCCCCGGCAAGAGATGTAGAAGGCGCGCTGGCCATAACATAGGTTACCGCCCTGCAGCTAAAGGTTCCCCAGACATTTAATGAAGTATCAGTAATAAACTTTAATACCAGGTCAAGGCCGAATTGATGCTCTGGTGTGTATTCTAGATATTTTCCCTTGTTGACGCTTTCATCCGCCACATCCGCATGGTTGCGGGCGTGGAGGAAGGTATAAAAGGCTGAAAAGTGTACATCGAACAGACTGAAAAGATCTTTATACTTACCTTGTACTGAACATTCAGCCCCCTGAGAGAGAACCATATCAATGTTTACCGGAGGGTTTATCCCTCCGTCTATTTTTTCAATCCGGTCATCGACGATGCTGAAGAAATAATCAGCCTTGAGTGAAAGGCTCTTTTCCAGGAAAAAAACTTCAAAGCCGGTATTGAGATTATATGAGTGTTCAGGTTTAAGTATGTTATCATTGTAATTGTCTACAACCTTTGAGTATTCGCTGAGACTGGGAAACCTGGTCTTAATTGAAAAGGCCCCCCTGAGATTCAGACGGTCTTTCAAACTCTCCCAGAGTATACCCGCAACAGGGTTTACGCTGTCCTTGGTCCCGAGAAAATTACTGTGCATTGTAACGACATATGCGTCATCGTACTGATACAGGGCTTCCCTGTTTTTAAACATATAAAAGTACTGGCTGTCATAAGAAACCCCAAGGGTACAGAAGAGTCGTTTTTGGTAATTATACTCGTATTCAACCGCAAGCGTTGTGGTCAAATCTTCAAGATGCTGTACCGGATACGGTGAAGTGCCGAAAAGAGAAGCGGCAATCTGGGGTGATTCTGATGCTGAAAGGGCCTGCTGTTCTTCATGGTATATATTTGACCGCAGGAGTATGCTTGCGGAAAGCTTATGACTTTTATGCAGCTTCCATTCGCCTATGGCGTTAAAGCCATTGGAAGAATAGGACTTGATCTCAGTATAGGGTTCATAGATCGTATTGGCAAAGACTCCGTCCTTTACATAACTTAGGTCTGTTGACGCGTATCCCTCCTGAAAGGCACGCTTAAAGGTTGAGAAAACATTCCCCTTAAAGTGAAGCTTTTTAGACCCATATTTACCATAGGCGGTGACATAGAGGTTATGAATTCCTGGCCAGAGGAAGGTGCGGTTCCGCAATACGGCTTTTTTTATTTCTGAATTATCCGCTATGGCAAAATAAGGATTTGTCCAGTTGTTCCCATCGGTATGATATTCAGAAAAGCAGTTGTTCTGGAAGCTGTTGGTTTTTCCGGTCTTGAAGTTATACTGTACAGAAAGACCGGCCTCATTATATCGATCCCATTCGTAGCCTCCCCGGACAGAAAGATTTACCTTTGTATGTTCTGTCTTATCCCAGAGGCCCGTATCATCGAGATAGTCATCCTTTGCGGGAACCGTTACTTCATCAAAGGTCAGACCGTAAAGTCCATAGGGCACCAGCTTGTCGAACCATTCCCTTTTTTTTGCTGGAGTCAATTCAGCCGAGGGCTTGTAGCCCCCGCTGTACTGCACTGATCCGGCTATCCAGTAGTAAAATTTATCGAGAGTATTGCCATGGGCGAAATCGAGGGTTATATTGTTATACTGCATGTATTCGAATTTAATCTCAGTTTCGGCTTTGGCGGGCCTGCGGGTTACAATGTTGATTGTTCCGACACCGCCGCGGGTTCCAAAAAGGGCTGATGCGGCGCCCCGGTTTACAATAATCCGCTCAACATTCATTACCGGTATATCTGAAATATCGATGTCAGTAGAAAATACATCACTGATGGGAATTCCGTCAATCAGTATGGCGATTTTATCCTGATCAATGCCCCGAAACCTGGTTCGCACATATCCTTTCCGGTGTGATTCCACCTGTATGCCGGGAACCATGCGGAGCACATCGTCGAGAGATTTGTCCGAGTGTTCTTCGACTTTTTCCTTTGTTACTTCCGTCGAGGTTGAGGCCTTTTCGATAACTGTTGGTTTATGTTCACGGATTGTCAGGGGATCGAGGACAAAGGGGGTGGTTTCTGCCGGCTCCGGCAGGCAAACCGCTGCAGGC